>JBBQIT010000379.1:0-4671 GCA_038325205.1 Bdellovibrionota bacterium | reverse complement strand
TTTTGGAAATTTTGGGCAACCCGCGACTTTCGCTATAGGCGACTTGGATGGAAAACTTCGCATTCCTCATCCCCAGAATTTCTATGCTTTACTCATCAACGGAAATGCCGACCAAAGACACTGGAATGATTTCTCCTTTCTCTATCGAGTCCTCACTCAAGTCTACGGTTACAACAAAGCGAATATCTTTGTCGCAGACAGTGTCCATATCGACAAAGACGCCGACCTCGATGGAGACAAAGCACCCGACATTCAATATCGATCGGGAGTCGCGGATATCACCGCCCTGCTCGCCAAACTTAAGGAACAGCTGGGAAAGGACGATCACCTCGTAGTGGCCATAAACGATCACGGAGTGCTTGTGGACGGAAAGCCAGTCCTTGTGCTTTTCGACGGGCAAGTAAAAGCCGCCGACTTTGGAAAACAGATTTCAGATATTCCCGCCGGAAAAATTCTTTCGATTTATGAACAGTGCTTCAGCGGCGGCTTTGTAAGACCTACTACCGGCAGCTCTCGAGTGGCGATGGCAGCGGCGACCGATCAGGAGATCAGCTGGGCAAACGAAGACCTTACCTTCGACGAATTCCTGTACCACGTCATTTCAGCTTTCGCGGGCCAAACCCACGACGGAAAGCCTCTCACCGCCGACAACGACAAAGACGGTAAAATCTCGGCCCAAGAGGCCTTCTCCTACGCCACTGGCAAGGACACCACCCCTGAAACGCCTCTCATGGAGAGCGAACCCAACGCGGGAACCGCGTCTCAGATAGGTTTTGGATTCTAAGGCTTTACAACCAGGCTCAAAACGTAAGATATTACTGGGCTTAGATCCAGTATGAATATGAATACTGAATTTTATGCTGGAGGGGTAGGCAAATTGGTATGCCACCGCACTCGAAATGCGGCGACCGAAAGGTCTTGAGAGTTCAAGTCTCTCCCCCTCCGCCAAATATTCCATCTAGCATCCCGCCACAACGGTTACACCGACGGCCGTGTGGAACCACGCCGTCCGAAATCCTTCGCAGCCCAGCCAATGCAAACCTCTTTATTTCATTAGCACCTTGGCCGTCACGGCGACGGCGAGAACCCTTAATTCCAAGATCTAATCGGTAAAAAAGAGGAGATTTCCATCAGGACTCGTAGCCATTAGCTTGAATCGAGAGAGTGCCGGGACTAGAAATTGAAATTGCGCGGTTTCAGCTAGATACCACTGTTTGTCATAGATAATCAGACGAGGAGAACTCGAAGAACTTTCGATGTAATGCTTTACGATTTGAATGTCCTCATTAGACGCCAAAATTTCGGAAGCGCTTGGAATGGGGAGCGGCGATCGAGACCGTAGGTCGAAGTGAAATAGGCTCGATTTATCGGAGATAATGAGGACCGGTTTTTCCTGAAGACCTAGCCCGCGTATAAAGGTTTCCTGCTGGCGAAGAGCAGCCAATCCCGGCTCTGACGTAAAATTAAGCGCGCTAGCAAAGAAGGCAGATGAATTTATCCATAAAAAGGCCAAGAGTGAGGTCGATAAAAGTCCTGTTATTCGAGTTTGCTTGTCGGAAGAACTCAACAAGTGGTCGGTGAGTATTCCCACCAAAATCAACGCTGGCCAGCTAACGACGATCAGGCTGTGGATATGGCTACGCATTATGAAGTAGGAGAGAATCCCACTGCCAAAAAGCGTTAAGAAAAAGACGATTCGAACCATTGGTTTTGACCTCTCCTTTGCGTTACCAATCGCCCAAATGCAGTAGCAAAACGAAGTGATGTAGCAAAAAGGAACGGTTATCCAGCTATCAAAAGGAATCAGGCTAAGCGCGCCAAACCCGTTCGCAAAGAAGGACCGTTGAAAACGAAAGGCGTCCGACAGCACAGGCATCTTCCCTTTAAGGATAAAACAATAGGAGGAAAAGACCAAAACCGCCAACATCTGCAGACTTAGTACTTGTGCCCAAGGTTTAACGATCTTGCGGCAGGCAGTTTTTATATTTGGGGAGTCGACAAACCTATCCAAGCTCAGGGCCAGTAGCCACGATATCATCGCCGGAATCCCGGTATCTAGATTCCATAAAGGGGCGATAACTACTAGCCCCATAGTCAACCAGTAGGACCTCTGGGTTTTACCCACAAAATAACGGATGGCTCCCAAAAATATCAAACAAGGAAATACCAAACGAATGGGTAACGTCGGCCAATAGGGTTCTGGACTTTTAAAAAACAGGTTACAGGGAATGAGGGCCAGGACGACGTTACGTAAGGTGCGATTTTTGAAGATCGTTTGGCTTGCGAAAAAAATTCCCAATCCTACGACAACAACGAGACTTGCTAGGATGAGAACTAAAGCTTCGAGAGAGAGCGGAAGATGTCGCAGGGGAATGAAAAACACAGCGTATTGACCGTATTGCGCTTGATAGTCAAAAAAGGGAAGAGCTCCCAGAAGAACTTGGACTATGGAATAGAACGTGGTGTTGAAGTCTATCTGGAAGCCAGCATTTCCTATCGTTCCAGGGAATCTCAGAAATCCATAGGTGTAACTAAATAGCAGAACGGCAAATTGAGAAAAAAGGGTCAAAGTAGCCACGATTCGGGCCACGAATGCTAAACGGGGTATTTTTTTCGGAACGGAGATCCCCCAAACTAGAAGAACGGCCATCACCATCAAGAAAACTCTAAGGCCCATCGACATGGACGCCTTTTGGTATTTAAAATAATAGACAAATGCCATTCCATAAACGGCCGTTATAGCCTTTTGAATTGATGAATGGCCAAACACGGAGACAGAAGAGATTAAAAAGCTCGCTATTTTATTTCCCGCCAAACAGAGTGGAAGGACAAGAACGATGCCGAGAAGGTAGAGATTTTTCACGCGCAGATAATCGCTTATCTTTAGAAAATGAGCCGCCGCACCCAAACAGATAACCAATACTAGTGATGCTAGAAGCGAGGCGATCGCCGTTACTTCTATCGCGTTTCGATCGCTTTCATCGTTAGAAATGAATCGGTTCATGACCCTCTTTTCTAGTCGAGGGGGCGAAGAAGGTCAAAGCTTCCAATTAGGTACAAGAAGCCTTTAATGACGGGGAAAAAGGAGTACGCCAGCTTCGCCACGACGCGAAAGGCAAACGCTAGAACTAGTGCACGGTCTTTTTTGTCTGCGACAATTAGCTAAAAAGCAAACCCGTCAATAGCGGCTTACTCACTTCCTCTTCCCTTAGGGTGGGGCACGTGCAGGACTTTCATCATGAAGGGGACCTGGGCATCTCTTGTGGTAGTAAATCGGTTTCAGCCCGACATCTGAATTACTTTCAGATGCCGGGCCTCAACCCGCAGCTCTCTAAAAGAGAACGGAGAACGCTTACCGCACTTCAGTCTGGGCAAGCTTCTCGGCAAATTGGGTTTCCGTGAATCGGCCGTTCCAACGATCGACCACTTCCCAACGGTTACCTATTTTCTTCATCAGCATCAGGGCGGGATATCCCCCGTCATCTGCAAGGTCGCGAATCTCTTTTCGGTCGCGCAAGGTTCCCGGAATCTGCAAGTCATGCTCAGGTTGAATCTGAACATGATAGAAAGCGACTTTGCCGCCATATTTAGGAGCGAGTTTATCTTTCAAGAGCGCCTTCGTGTGCTCGCAATGGTCACAAGGGGTGGTGTAAAACTCGACGAGAGCCACAGACTCGGACTGGGCGTCCATGAGCGCATCGTACTTCTCCGCCTGCTTCGATTCCCACTTTAGGTAAGAAACCGTACTGGCTACGATTCCCTTCGATGGAAATTTCAGCGCCGGCCGAGCGTCCGAACCTTCAAAGAAAGATGGCGCGGGAGCTGGAGCCGTTGGTGCGGATTGATATACCGGGGCCGGTTGCTGGTAAGACCTCGCCGCGGGAGCCGGCGCTTGGCCGGACTGTCCATTATTCACCGGATAGGCGGTTGAAGCTCCGGGACGACAGACGCCTCCAGCGCAATTGCCTCCTTGAATAATCTGCCCCTGATAAATCGTAGACGACCCCGGATACGTCGAGCCTTGATAACAAGAGCTGCCTGGTTGGCAACTGCCTGAGATCTGGCCCCCGTAATAGGGCTGAGAGTAGGTGGTTCCGTAATTCTGCTGAGGGCACGACGGGCAAGACTCATCAAACGATTGCATAGCCCTCTTCCCACCTCTTCCCATCGGCTGTGCATACGATGGCGGGCTGGCGTAACCTCCGTAGGCTCTTCCTCCGCCGCCACCTCTACCCCCACGCGCTTCCGCGCCGGTAGAAACGATAAGAGCCAATGCCATTAGACCTGCCAGGAACTTGTAGTTCATCATAGAGCCTCCGATGTTTAGCCATCGGTACGTGCTTTCTAGAACCATTCACATCTGGAATAAATTTTATTGGGAAGATACATCTTCTCACGCGGGTCGATCCTTGGACGGAAACTAGCACAGACACAAGATTGCCACGCGGCTAGCGCCGCTCGCACTGACGAGGAGGCGGGTCAATCGTTGGACGCAAAACGAACCTGTCCTCAGGCGGAATGCGTCTACGCAGAGCCACCGTCAATAGGTGTGTAAATTCAGATCAAGCGGCGATCGCTTTTTCTCCCAGTTCCAACTCGATGACGGCCAATCCGTCCTCGAACTTTTTTCCTGCGTGAACGTCTGCGAGCAACTCCGGCGCGTTTAGCTTG
>JBBQIT010000378.1:0-4679 GCA_038325205.1 Bdellovibrionota bacterium | reverse complement strand
CGCTCAATCCTCTGCTGTGGCGGGTCTGGAAGAAGGCATCCGACAGTTTGATGGATCCACAGGCAGCATTGGCGGCTGTCCGTACGCCAAAGGCGCCACTGGAAATGTGGCGACCGAGGAGTTGGCCTATCTCTTTTACCGAGAAGGCGTCTTAAGAGAGTTCCATCGGGATTCGATTCACGTCACTTTAAATTTTCTAAAAGACAAAGGGTTGAAAGTTCAGAGTCACATTCTGGACATTCTTGAAAAGGGGGGATCGCTCTATGGCATCCACTAGTCTGGCAGTACGTCGGGACGGCGGTGTAATAGTGGCGACGATTAATCGCGCCGATAAGATGAACGCTCTCAATAAGGATTTTTTTGATGAGCTGAAGCGCTTGGTTGACGTGCTGGAAACCGATAAGACAGCGCGAGCTCTTATTTTTACGGGCGCTGGCGAAAAAGCGTTTTGCGTCGGAGCGGATCTTAAAGAACGCCAGGGCATGAACGAAAAAGATGTCATGCTGCGATTGGAATTTGTTCGCAACCTTTACTTAAGATTAGAGCGCATACCGGTTCCGACCATTGCTGCTATCAATGGAAGCGCTTTGGGGGGCGGACTTGAGTTGGCTCTTTGTTGTGATCTGAGAGTCGCCTCCGACAACGCTACTTTGGGATTTCCTGAAGTGGACCTGGCTATCATTCCCGGCAACGGCGGTACGCAACGGCTTTCTCGAGTGGTAGGGCTTTCTAAAGCGCTCGAATTAGTGCTCTTAGCCAAACGCCTGACAGCAGCCGAAGCCCTCAATCACGGTTTGGTGAATGTCGTAGTTCCCACGGGCCAAGCAGTGGTGCAAGCGATGACGTGGGCGACTAAGATTTCTGAAGCGGGTCCCATCGCCATCCGTCAGGCAAAAGCGGCAGTGCGCTTGGGTTACGAACGAATTTTAGAAGAGGGGTTAACCCTCGAACTCGAACTTTACAAAGCCTGTCTGTATTCAAAAGACAGACTTGAAGGACTCAAAGCCTTTTCTGAAAAGAGAAAAGCGGCATTTCGGGGAGAGTAGACGACCATGGATGTGAAAGTAAGGTCCCAGGAACTTCGCAAAGGCGGAGACTCCAAGTACCACGAAAAAAATACCGAAGTAGGGAAGCTTTTCGCCAGAGAACGCATCGCGCTCTTGACGGACAAAGACAGTTTCTTGGAAGACGGACTTTACGCCAATAACACTGCCGAAGGCCTTCCGGCCGACGGAGTCGTTACGGGAACGGGGATGGTCGCGGGGCGCGCGATCGCTATAATGGCCAACGATTCGACGGTTAAGGCCGGGTCGTGGGGCGCTAGAACGGTTGAAAAAATCCTTCGCATTCAAGAGGTCGCCACGCGCTTAGAGATTCCACTATTCTATCTCGTCGATAGCGCGGGTGCCAGAATCACCGATCAGGTAGAAATGTTTCCCGGTCGCCGAGGTGCTGGACGAATTTTTTACAATCAATCGAATCTCTCGGGAAAAATCCCGCAAATCTGTCTTCTTTTTGGACCATCGGCTGCGGGCGGAGCCTACATTCCTTCGTTCTGTGATGTCGTTTTTATGGTCGAAGGAAACGCTAGCATGTACCTAGGTTCGCCTCGCATGGCGGAATCGGTCATCGGCGAAAAAGTGACTTTAGAAGAGATGGGTGGCGCACGCATGCATTGCACCACCAGTGGTTGCGGTGATTTCTTGATGGCTTCCGAAAAAGAAGCTATCGAACACGCCAAGCGTTACCTCTCTTATGTTCCTTTGAATCACAAGCAGATGCCTCCGGCACTTAAGGCCACGGCTTCTGAAAAGCCTAGTGACGCTTTGAAAGCAATGATCCCGGAATCGGCCGCTCGTGCTTATGACATGCGAGAGGTCTTAAAGTGCGTTCTTGATGCGAACTCTTTCTTTGAGATCAAAGAGAACTACGCCAAAGAGATGCTCACGGGCTTTGGTCGCTTAGAAGGCCGAGTGATTGGAATCTTAGCCAATCAACCGATGCAGAAGGGCGGAGTTCTTTTTGCGGAATCCGCAAATAAGTCCGCTCGGTTTATTCAGATCTGTTCTGCTTTTAATATCCCGCTTCTTTTTGTGGCCGATATTCCAGGATTCATGATCGGATCCAAAGTAGAAAAGGAAGGCATCATTCGCGCGGGAGCCAAGATGATCTATGCGCTTTCCAATGCCAGGGTGCCTAAGATTGCTCTCATCGTTCGCAAAGCCTACGGCGCTGGACTCTACGCGATGTGCGGACCTGCATTTGAATCGGATGCGGTGTTGGCTCTTCCCACGGCTCAAATCGCAGTCATGGGACCAGAGCCCGCAATCAATGCGGTCTATTACAATAAGATCCAGGCACTCCCTGAAGCGGATCGCAAAAAGTTCGTTCAAGAGAAGATCGCGGAATATCAGAAGGACGTCGACCTTTCTCGTTTAGCTTCAGAACTTGTCGTTGATGACATCATAGATTTCCCTGATGTTCGTAAAAACTTAGCTCAGCGATTCGCGTTTGCTGCCTTGGCGACTCCGGTGAAAGAACGAGTCCCCGGCATCCTCCCGATGTAATCGCAAAGGTGCCCGTCGTAAATCAAGCTTGAAAGGCAGCGGTCATCCAGTCCTCTGTGCCCCGTCCCAAAAACGAAAAGAGAAAACAGATCGGAAACGCCGTTAGCTTACTTACCAAAGAGCCTCCCCCAATTTCAAAAAGCAGCGCCAGACAAAAGATAGCAAAGCCCCACTAAGAAAGTCCATAAGCCGCACTTAGTTGAAACGCCACCCCTGTAGAAAGGCGCGAGCCCTCTTAAGCAAGCGCGCCAGCACGACCTTCACGCCCCCACTTAACCCTCGCAAACCCATGAGTTCCCGTATGATGAGCCGAACAAAGTGTAATCAAATTCTCCAAAGTATGCCTTCCTCCCCGAGACTGCTCTTTAATATGATGCTTCTCCACCCATTGCCTAGCGAGGCACCGCTTGCCATTAGGCAACCGATATTGGCACTCCCCTCGGTCCCGTAAATTGACTTGGTGCCTGACGGATGCCGGAATGAGCCTGGGATTTTGAGGAGCAGGTCTTAAGACTTGCTTGGCTTGTAACGCCGCCCGCTCTGCTTTTTGAACAGGGTCTTCTTGTTTTAGGAATTGTTCCGCTAACCGCTTAATGACTTGGCTATAGGTAACGGCCTTTTTCGCTTTCTGACAGATAAGCTCTTTGCATCGGATGAGTAACTTTTCTTCTTCAGGGGTTAAGCCACACCGGAATTCAACTACGTTTTTGGTCACGGGGCTCATTCGTTCCCGTATCTCGTAGTCAGGATTCTCTTTGGCCACTTCTCGTTCTAAGTCTCTTTGCGTACATCCTTGGGCCTTTGCAATCCAATGCTGGGAGTTAGAAGACTCAATTACCGGCAATATCTTTTTTGCCGTACTAGCCGAGATAACCCCTTCTTCTATCGCTACTTTTAGTTCCGGCACTTGGGTGCATTTTCTAGCGACACCAAGAAGTAAGTAAGCTTGATTCTCTGCTAGCCCCAACCCTTCGGTCGCACACTGAAACATCGAGCGGTATCCCAATAGTAAATGGACTCGTTCTTTTTCTATCTCCTGAAGTACTGAGATAACTCTTAGCTCTTCATTCAAATAGTCCTTAACAATCAATTTGGCTTTTTCAAACAATGGATGGGTGGTCATCAGTATCTCCTTTGCCTTTTTTTATAGAGATACCACGCGTTTTTTTGTGCGCTTGGGAGGCCTCCTATGGCCTTCAAAAGTACTCGAATGGGATTTTTAGGAAGTGGGCTAAATGCGAGTAACGTTGAATCCTACGACGCGTGAACTGCGAGATTACAACAAGACTGTGGCCGTGAACTATTTTTCGTGGTTTGATGCGTCAACTAAATTAGCAAATCTTACTTAATTTTCACTCGTCGCAAGACTTGCTTTTTGGGAGCGTGAGGGTTGTGCTGGCGCGCTCGCTTAACAAGGCTCGTGCGTTCTCTCAATGGGGGCTTGTTGCTTCCCCCGTCACATAAAGAAAAGACGACGTGCGTGGATGACTTTTTTTGGTCTGCTTCACACCAGAATTCCAGCTACTTAACCTAGGTGACAAACTTTGCACCTTACGTAACTACCCCAAAATCTGTACAATCCATCCACACTTCGCGACAAAATCAGAAAAAGTTATACTTTGGGGGTTTGGGATGAAATATTTCGGATTACTTGCGGCGCTTTGTTTTCTTACGAGTTCTTTCGCCTTTGCCCACTTCGGCAATCTTCAAGCGCTGGAAGGGACCAAAGTTATCCTTCCTGGCGCCAGTAGTTTTTGGAATGTTTACGACGGAATGCTGGCTAAAAACTTTCCCAATAATACCGGTCACTCGATGGCCGCCGGAGTTCTTGCGACTTGTCGAGGGGACGCTTGGGAAAACCGAGTACAGGATGTTACCGCTATCGTTCTGGCGATGTCTGCTTCAGCTCACCGGATTATTCGGTGTCCTTTGAAAGAGCTCACTCCGCAACTCTCTTACGCCGCTGCCACTCTGGCTTGCAAGATGAATGGGCGAACGCCTATCGACATGGTGAAGTCACTTGATGTCGCTTACTCTGGCCTCTTAGCCGACAGGGCAACGCCTTGGCTTCCCAATGTTGTAGTAGCCGCACAATAAGTTAATTAATTAGTC
>JBBQIT010000377.1:0-4680 GCA_038325205.1 Bdellovibrionota bacterium | reverse complement strand
GGCCGAGTAGGGCGGTCGGACAGGCGCGCGTATTGTTATTTGCTCGTACCGCCACAGATGACCGAAGATGCGAAACAAAGGCTCCAAGTGATTCAGCGTTACACGGACTTGGGAGCAGGGTTTAGCGTCGCCAGCCATGATCTGGAGATTCGAGGGGCCGGGGATTTGCTCGGCAAGGATCAGTCGGGACATCTTACGGCGATCGGCATCGACATGTACTTTGAGCTTCTTGAAGAGAGCATTCGCTCACTTCAGGGGCAAGAAAAAATTCATGAGATCGAGCCCGAGATCAATCTTAAGCTCGCGGCCTATTTCCCGGCCGATTATCTTCCCGATATCAGTGAACGCATCGCTATTTATCGAAAGCTTTCGAGCGTCGACTCCGATGACGGGATTGCTGAAGTGGAAGCAGAGATTAGAGACCGATTTGGAAATCTTCCCGAAGAGGTCGATAATTTAATTGGGATTATGCGGCTGAAGCTTTATCTGAAACGGCTCCACGTCTTGAAAATGAGCTGCGGGCCCAAAAAGACTTCGCTTCAATTTGCGCCTTCCACTCCGGCAAGTCCCGAGAAGTTAGTGAAACTGATTCAAGCCGATCCCAAGCGCTATTCGGTAACGCCGGATCAGAAACTAGTCTTCACCGCAGAAGAGACCGATTGGAAGTCGTTGGTCAGAGAAGTGCAACGATTGTCGGACCAACTAACCTAACTCAGTACCTTTATTTTAGAAGCCGCTGCGTTCCCAGGCAGCGACAAGAAAGCTGGCATCGCTCCACGTGAGATTCTTCGCTCCTTGCATGAAGCCGCTGTCGCGATTCATTTGTTCGGCGAAGCCGCCGTCGCTTCCCGTGTGGAAGCGAGTTCGCATTAAGTAGTCGTCGCCTCGCTGCCAGGCTGCTCCCAAGATCGAATTGAAAAGGGTGTCATTAGAGTGGATGACTTTCCCGGGAACGATAGACGATGCATTTGCCGGAGCCAGGTCTCGGAAGAAAGCCACGTTGGTATCGTTGAAAGCAATATTGCCTTTGGAAGATAGCCCCTTCGAGACGCGGTAGTAGTACTCGCCAAATCCGTTGGTGAGAAGCACCCAGGGGTTTCCTCCGTTGGGATGCGCGCCATTCCCATCATACTGATCTTCGGGATAACGGCCGATACCAATACCCGGGCCACGGCCATTGATCGGAAACTCCGATTTAAAGATATTTGCAATCGTAACGGCGGTAGCCATCGCTCTATCGTCGTAAACAGGGAAAAAGCCATCGCCCGTATCCCCATGCATCAGAGCCAGGATGGTGGAAGCGTCTAAACCGCTATTCTTGTAGTCCATGCCCCCGTCACGTCCCAACGTGGTGAGGATTACTTTTCGAGAGTTATCCCAATGAGTGTTGATCTGAGCTTCTAAAACCGAAGCTTCTTGGCGATACCAATTCGCCGCTCCCCCGTCGCCTAATCGATCCGCTAAGCGCGCTCCGTCGAGCAAAGCTTTGCGCTGAACCATTCGCGTATAAAAATGATATCCACGAACTTCTTCCCATAGGTCGAAACAGCTTTCGTCCAGGTGATGAGAGACATACTCCAAATCCGCTTTAATAACTGTGTTCGCCGGCAATTGGCCGTCATAAAATTTTTGTCGAACTAAAGACTCTTGTCCTTGAGACAAGAGAACAAACGCCCAGCGAGTGAGAACCATCGCACGAAGGGCGGGACCGTCATTTTGAGGGCGTCCCCATCCTTGATTGAAAGGGCTACCGTCCGGCATGAACAGAGGTTCTCCCAGACCATTAGATCCGGGTCCGCCGCTTGGATTGTCGGTTAGCTGATTGCGGCGTGAGAAGTCCGTAAAGTCCATCATCCGCTGGTAGTAGGTATTCTTTAAATTTTGGTCCTGAGTATTTTCGTAATAGCTGATGACGAGATTCATCGTCAGTGAAGCGTCACGAACCCAGTGCTTAAAGTAATTTGGGTTATCTCTGGAAGGGGAGGCTACTACGGCCCCCGGCGCTGCTCCGTTAGGCGAAATGTTGTAAAACATGTTTTGGGTGGTAATTCCCTTTTCCCAATCGATCCATGCTTGGAGATCGCTTTCACTCGTTCGCGCTGCGATGGCAGACAGATTTCCCAGTGCGAACCCCAGACACAGAACTCCCCAGACTCTCGAAATCTTCATAACAAGACCCCCCCTACCCAAACGAGATGTAAAACCAAATTGAAAGATTCGGCAAGAAATTCATCAAGATCGGTTACTCAACGCGTTAGCGCGTTTGTGGGTACGAAATTTACTTTTGCTGCCGTTGGTGTTTTCATTGGGAGAGCATTTTTATAATCCAAATCGTAAAATCGGAGCTTACTCTGTGGAAGAAATAACGCGTAATGGCGGAGATATATCGACCGAAGCGGCAGGGCTAGTTGCGCTTTTAGAGTTACGAGAGCTTATCGCTTCGGAGCTAGACCAGGCTGATGTGGCCGAAAAAGGCCAAAGAAGTTTTCGCCCTCTCACCGATGGCCTTGGTTTAGAAAGCCCAAAGAAAAAAGAAGTGGCTCAGGTCACTCCTCCTACAAAACCATTACCGGATCTTAAAGTCGATGCTGCCAAGCCAAGACTTGAGCCGACGTTCACTCCTTTGGAGAGCCGAGAAGCTCCTCGATCTCAATCCCCTCTTGCCGCTTTTATGCAGCAAGCGGAGAAAGAGGCCGAAAAAGCGGAGCGCGCTCCTGAAGTAGAGCGTCCCCAGCGGCAGCTATCGATGACGCCACCGCCTCCCATGCCAAGAGCTTCTGTCTTCCGCCGCATTTTCTCTTCGATGATGGATGAGATATTTGTGCTTTCGCTGGTCCTCATCGCCGTGGGTGTGACAATGAAACTCTTAGCCGGAAGCTCGTTAGAGTTCTCTGTCGCTCAGATCAAATCGTTTCAAAACGCTGAGTTCATCCGTTTTGCGATCTTAGAATTTGCTACGATCTGGCTAAGCTACTTTGCGATCTGCGTCGGTATTTTAGACATGACCTTCGGGATGTGGGTCTGGGGCATTCGCATCACTTACGGCAACGACGAAGGGAAGTTTTTAAAGAAGCTACTTCGCGTGATGTTTAGCTTTGCTTTCTATGCCCCGATCGTTCCATTGGTGCTTCTCACGATTCAACGCAAAGGGCGCAACTTACTTGATCTCTTGTCCGGAACCACGCTCTATCGTACGGTGTAATCCGAATGACGATTGAGGCTAAATTAATACCCCGAGAAAAACTCTCTGAGTTGGCCAAGACCCTTAAGGCCCAGGGAAAGAAGATAGTTACCAGCAACGGCTGTTTCGATTTGCTTCATTGGGGCCATATTAAATATTTGCAGGGAGCCAAAGCTCTGGGCGATGTCCTTATCGTCGGGATTAACTCAGACCATTCCGTGAAAAAATTAGAAAAGGGGTCCGAGCGTCCCCTCTTCCCGGCCCAGATTCGTGCTTTCCAAGTCGCTGGCCTTGCTTCTGTAGACTACGTCTGCATTTTCGAAGAAGACACCCCGATAGAATTTATAAAATTAGTTCACCCGCAGATTCACGTGAAAGGCGCCGACTACGAGGGAAAAGAACTTCCGGAAAGAGCGACGGTGGAAAGCGCTCAAGGCAAGATCGCATTTATTCCTTTGGTCCCCGGATTTTCTACGACTTCTCTCGTCAATAAACTTAAATCGTAAAAGAGAGTAAACTACCTTAATGAGATCTCTTCTCACCCTCTCGCTCTTTTGTGTGTGTTCGCTGGCCCAAGCCGGCTTTTTTTCTGATAGATGTCTTGGAGGTTATGAAGCCATCGCTCGCGTTAGAATTATCCCCCGAGCCGAAGCGGAGGCGAAACGGCAAAACTTGCCTCCTAAAGAGGCAGCCGAATTTGTAGCGAGACGACTACGTTTGAGTTACCTAGAGTCAAAACGTGATCTGGCACAAGACTCGCTAGATACTACCAAGCGAATTTTAGGGCGATACGAGCGCGCCTTGATAGATCATGCGGAAATATCGCACCAAGAGACGTGGCATGAGGTGCTAAGAAATTATTACCCCGAAGTGGTGGACCCTTCTCAACCTTACCAAATTGACAGCAATCTTTTACAGGGAATTCTCCCTGATAATCTTTCGGTTGAGCGACCACCAGCCAATATCGCGCTGACGTACGGGGTGGCGACGCTAGAAGCGAATCTAGCGCTCTATCGTCACGCCATTTCTGAAGCCTTGTGTACACTTCCTCTAGAAAACGGCAAAACCATCGGCGAATATAACGAGCATGAACTGGCGCCAAAATTTACTGAAGGGGAAGCTTCTTATTTAGCGAAAAGAAGAGCGATTGAGGGTAAAGAGCCGGTTTGGGAAAAGTATCTACATTCTCACGATGTCTTAAAGCAGGCGGACCGCGATTTGTTTATCGTCAACGAAGGAAAAAAAATGCTAACGAGTGACAGCGTTCCCGCACACGCCAAGACCGCGCTCAAAGATCAAATCGACTTCAGCGAGAAATACGGGCTGTCACCCAACCGCGATTTTTGGCAATTGGTCTTCACGTTTTCTCCTCACCCCTAGACAAACCTTTGCGCCAGCAGTTTATGAAACGCATAAATCCCGGCTTCACGGCTGACGCTAAAACGACCAGCATCATAAGTGCGGCTCTTGAGCCCTTTTTGAACGCTCTCGCAAACCAT
>JBBQIT010000376.1:0-4680 GCA_038325205.1 Bdellovibrionota bacterium | reverse complement strand
CCCCCAAAAAAATCCCCTCTGAAGGAAAGGCTTCGGTTATTCAATTTCCAGGTAGCAACGCGTCAAGTAAAAAAGAAAAATAAAAAAGACCAAACGGATTAAATTCCCGGAAAGGAAGGCGAAGCCAACCACCGTTTGGTTTGAGCACGTGGCGACTGGAGATTTAAATTTGGTTTGGCAGTTACCCATCGCCCCGTGCGGCTGGGATTTTGTTTCCTAGGAAACGAATTTCTTACTAGTCATAGGTTCCTTCGGGCTGCCGCCCTCAATGACGGGGGGCGAGTTATTGCGGCAAATCGAGCACATCAATCAGTTCTGTTTCTCCGAGAAGGGTGAAGCCAAGACTTTGAAAAACATGGCTTGAGATGGGATTACCAGCGTGTTCTAGCATTCGAGTGGTGGCTCCTTCGCTCATCTTTGCTACCAGTAGCTTCGCTATCCCTCTATCCCGAAAGGCGGGCAGAACCGCTAGACCTATGCCGAACTCATAGTCGGAACTGGTTCGCGCGACGCTGTGGACGCCGCAGACCTTGTTGTCACAATACGCGATAAGCGAGCGCGTATTTAAGCGTTCGAAAAGGCTCTTCATTCGATCTCGGTAATCGGTAAAAGGTATACTCGACTCGAACCCTTGAAGGATCGTTCGGGCCACAAGGTCGACATCCTCACTCGTCTCGATTCTTATCCCTGACGGGCAAACCATTTGTTTTCGGTTTTCTGGTTCAAGTAACAGGTAGTCGGTTTTCTCGGCGTACCGATTTCCACTTCTCCCGCCGGTGTGAATGACGAGCCCAGGGGCCTCACCGTAAAATTGGATGAGAGAGTTCCGTGACTGGTCTTTGGGCAGTGGCTGGCCCAAGCGGCTCGGGTAGATGAAGTTTCGGTAAGAGCGTAGGGGATCGTTATTCCGATAGCCGTTCCAGTCGGAGGTTCTGTAGGTCGTAAAGTTCGCTCCGTATATTTTCTGTTCTTCTCGGAAAGCATCCAAAAGTGTAGGGGCCGAACTTACCGCAAGTGACGATTGCGCCACGACCGGTCGGAAACAAGCCTTCGCTCGTGGCGCAGCCATAGCTAAAAGCAGAAAAAGAGCGAAGTTCCCCAAGGCCATAAGCGGGCACTATAACGCAGAGCATCACAAATGAAAATATCGCTTTCGTAAGTGAACGTATTTATGGTGAAAAACGGGTTATTGTGAAGAGCCCGTTATACAACGCGACGGTATTCCCCGCCGACTTCGTAGAGCGCGTGAGTCATCTGGCCCAGAGAACAAACCCGGGAAGCTTCTAAAAGCGCTTCAAAAATATTTTGGTTCTTTTGGGCGGCGTCTTTGAGCTTTTGCAGAGCGACTTTCGCTTCCGCCGCATGGGCCGACTGGAACTTTCGAAGATTATCGATCTGTTCTTTTTTCTCAGCAGTCGTCGCGCGAGTGAGTTGAGAATCCGAGACGATGGTCGCGCCTTCCTTCGGATTGAGATAGGTATTCACTCCGATGATAGGCAATTCGCCTGAATGTTTCAAACGCTCATAGAACAACGACTCTTCTTGGATGCGAGAGCGCTGGTAATGAGTTTCCATAGCGCCCAAGACACCACCGCGCATCGAGATGCGATCGAACTCGGCAAGGACTGCCTCTTCGACGAGATCCGTTAATTCTTCGATAAAGAAACTTCCCTGGAGCGGATTCTCGTTCTTCGCCCAACCCAACTCTTTAGAGATAATCATCTGAATCGCCATCGCACGTCGGACACTCTCTTCCGTAGGAGTGGTGACTGCTTCGTCATACGCATTCGTATGAAGGGAGTTACAGTGATCGAAGTAGGCGATCAAAGCCTGCAGGGTCGTTCGGATGTCATTGAAGCTAATCTCTTGCGCGTGAAGCGAACGACCTGAGGTCTGAATATGATATTTCAGCTTCTGACTTCGCTCATTCGCTTTGTAGCGATACTTCATCGCGATCGCCCAGATGCGACGAGCGACCCGGCCGATGACGGTGTATTCCGGATCTAATCCGTTGCTAAAGAAGAAGCTGAAATTGGGCGCAAAGGCATCTAGGTCCATGCCGCGCGCTAAATAGTATTCAGCAAACGTAAAGCCGTTCGAAAGTGTGAAAGCCAATTGGCTAATCGGATTCGCTCCGGCTTCGGCGATATGATAGCCGCTGATGCTTACCGAGTAGTAGTTTCGGATCTGCTTATCGATGAAATATTGCTGAATGTCGCCCATCATGCGCAGGGCAAATTCCGTCGAGAAGATGCAAGTGTTTTGCGCTTGGTCTTCTTTTAAGATGTCGGCCTGCACAGTCCCGCGAACCTTTTTTAAAGTGTCTCCCTGAATCTTGGCTCTTTCATCGGGGTTTGGCGCGCGTCCGTTTTGTTTCGTGAAAACCTCGATCTGTTGATCGATAGCCGTATTGAAATAGAAGGCGAGAAGCATGGGCGCGGGCCCATTGATCGTCATCGATACTGAGGTATTGGGATCGCACAGATCAAAACCGGCATAGAGGCGTTTTGCATCGTCTAAGGTGCAAACACTCACGCCGCTTTCGCCTATCTTTCCGTAAATATCTGGGCGCTCGTCGGGATCCTGACCGTAGAGCGTCACGCTATCGAAAGCGGTAGAAAGCCGTTTGGCCTTTTCCCCTTCGCACAAAAGATGAAATCTTCGATTCGTGCGAGCGGGCGTGCCTTCACCGGCGAATTGTCGCTTAGGATCTTCTTCGGTCCGTTTGAAAGGGAACACTCCGCCTGTGAAGGGGAAGTAGCCTGGCAAATTCTCTTTTAAAATGAACTTCGCCTGGTCCGCTTTAGAAAGATAACGAGGAGGCGTAATCCGGCGAATCTTAGTTTGGCTAAGACTTAACGAGACGGTGGGAACCGTTATCGTTTTATCTCTAATAGGAAAAAGATAGGCGTCTTTGGCGTAATCAGCCTCGCGACTTCGGTATTCTGCTATCGACTTGGCAAATTCGGGATCTAGCTCCGAGATTCGTTTATTGAGTGCATTATGAAGCGCTTCTTTCACCTGAGGCGAGAGCTGGGATTCGAGACTTGCCACCTCGAGCCCTTCAATTTTTCGCACCTGTTCCGCAGTGTCCGCCGCACGCTTGTGATATTCACGAACGCTATTTGAAATCTCGGAAAGATACAGGGCCCGTTCCTTTGGAATGATAGCTAGGCGGTCCTTTTCCGAGGGATTAAAGTCCTTCGTTAAAGGCGCATGGTGCGCTTTGGTCTTTTTTAATTCATACAAGCAGTCGAAAGCGCCGTTTACGCCGGGATCGCCAAATCGCGAAGCGATGGTTCCAAAAACGGGATAGCGCGACGTCGGAAGAGGTTCAAATTCCCGGTGGTTGCGCCGAAACTGCCGTCGAACCTCGTTCAACGCGTCTAAGCTTCCTGCTTTATCGAACTTATTGATCACGACGATATCGGCGTAATCGAGCATGTTGATTTTTTCGAGCTGTGTGGGCGCTCCAAACTCACTGGTCATTACATAGATGTTTAGATCCACTAGATCGACGATGGAAGTATCGGCTTGGCCGATGCCGCCCGTTTCCACGAAGATCCAATCAAATCCCGCAGCTCTCAAAAGGCTGATCGCCTCTTTGGTCGCACTACTAACGGAGACATTCGCTTCGCGCGTCGCAAAGGAGCGCATAAAGCACCGCGCCGTCTTCAGGCAATTCATGCGAAGCCGGTCCCCTAAGAGAGCTCCTCCCGTTTTCTTGCGGGTCGGATCGATGGCGAGCACCGCGATTCGGGTATCCTTGTCTTTTTCTAAAAGTCGCAAAAGCAGTTCGTCGGTGAGTGACGACTTTCCGGCGCCGCCGGTTCCCGTCATGCCGACTACGGTCCCTTGCTTCTTCGCTTCCTGAATCGACTGGCGAAGCTCTGCAAAATCCTTTTTATGGGAGGGGGCTTCTTCTAACCCTTTTTCCCCGAGCTCTACTAAAGTCAGGGCTTGGCCTAAGGCTTTTTCATTGAGGGAGTATTGTCCCAGTTTCAGCCAATCAATGTTCTTAAGCGAAGACACATCGGCGTTTTCGAGCATGTGGTTGATTAGCCCCTGAAGGCCCATCAATCTTCCGTCTTCGGGAGAATAAATCTTCGTTACTCCATAAGCTTCCAGAGCTTTGATTTCGTCGGGAGTGATCGTCCCGCCGCCGCCGCCAAACACTTTGATGTGAGAGCAGTTGGCCTCTTTCAAAAGATCGATCGCGTACTTGAAAAATTCTACGTGACCCCCCTGATAGGAGCTAATCGCAATCCCTTGCGCGTCTTCTTGAATCGCAGCATGAACGATCTCGTACACCGAGCGGTTATGGCCCAGATGAATTACCTCAGCCCCGGAACTCTGTAGGATTCGACGCATGATATTAATCGAAGCGTCGTGGCCGTCGAAAAGCGATGCCGACGTAACGAACCTAGCCCTGTGTTTGAGCGCGTAAGCGGTGTCCGAAGGCGGAGAAGGATGACTGGTGCTGGCTGTCCGTGTTTTATCTAAGCTCATGACTTTAAAGTTTGCTCCTGGCTATGCTCTGAAATCCGAGAAAATAGCGGAGGTTAAGGCCTATTTCTAAACTAACTTTGATGTTAAGTATAGGCGTCCCGTGGCTTAAAACAGGAATTGGGTTTGAGAAACACTCTCAAACTCTTGGCAATAATACGACATAGTAAAGGT
>JBBQIT010000375.1:0-4694 GCA_038325205.1 Bdellovibrionota bacterium | reverse complement strand
GATTTCCATTCGACATGACGATGATATCTCCCGAAATCCTCGGTGGCGGTGGAGACCGGGATCTCCCCACCTGAGTGAAAACTAGCCTCTTCTCCCAACCGTACATACAGCTCAGGATTCGCCAAACGTTTTGCCCAACCCTCTTGAAGCAGGAGTTGAATCATTCCTTTCGCCGAGCTTACCGAAGCATAAACATTTAATCCTGAAGTCGCAGCACCCCCTTGAACCGCACCACTGCCAGAAAATTGTACGGCTTCGGGCCAGCGAATCCCTAGCTTTTGGCTCGTCGCCGTTTCTATTTCTAAAATTTCTAAACCTACTCGAATCACTCCGGGACCACTCGCTGACTCTCCCGTCGTAATTCTCTGGGGAAGCACAGTAACTAAATAAGCCACCTCACGATTCCCCGCGCCCCAAACTCTCACCATCGTGCGACCGGCTTTAACGGCAGTGAGAAGCACGCCATCAGGAGGAATCGCTCTTGCTTTTAGAATCTTGGAATTAGCGACAGCCACGCGAATTAGCCCAGGGCAGCTTAGCGAATGATTCGTATCCACTCCCAAAGTAAGTGAAAGCGGAGCGGGTTGGGCCAACGCAAGAGAAGTACAGAAAGAGAGAATAAAACTATTGAAGCGTTTCACACGCTACGGAGAGAGCAAAATTTGAGCCACACCCCAGCCTTACTAGGCTTGAGTGTGGCTCTTCATAGAGACTGGATTCCGGACCGAAAGGACTAGAACTTCGTTCTGAACGAATCGTACATCTTTTCGGTTAACGGCAAATATTCGCCATCCCAAAGTTCTGGGTTTGGCTTGCCTGGATAATGCATTTCCGAATGTTCCGTATAAACCTGCCCAGGATGTCCGAAGAGATCTTTGCCTTCCGACTTGTAGCCGTCTTTGCCGGAGACTTCGTACTTATAACTGCACTCGGTCCAACTCCACTCAGCCCCTTTGCACTCAAAGGAACCTTCGCCGACCTTATTCTTTCCAGAAAGCACATCCATCTTTTTCGTCGCGTGATGAAATACGTAGGTATATTCCTCGCTCGGCAACGTTTGAGAGACGTAATATTGAGTGTCTGTCGTTACTTTGTCGGTCTTATTGACCGTACGTTTGCCTACTACAAAAGCAGAGCCATGAGACTTGTCTGGCTTTACCATTTTGCCCATTCCCCAATAGTGGGTCGTGGTGCTTTCGGCCATCGCCGAATAACTTACTAAAAGCGCTAACATCGAAATGGTTCGGAACACGGTAGAAACCTCCAGAAGGGATTAAGAAGCCGGGAGAATGCCGAAGCGCGTCATTGTTGTCCAGGAAAGAAAGCTTAAATCCCGATGCGGACCGGCGTTCATTGAGTGGTTTGCCGGGATTTGATACCATAGTTCTACCGGGGGAAAAGTATATGCGCTTGAAATTCATTGGGATTCTTTTGTGTCTTGTCGCTACCTCTGTCTTTGCCGATCCTCCTACCGAAGCCGACCTTCAAAAGGCAATTAAGCTACCCTATGGCCAAGTTGAACCCGCGATCTTAGCCATCTATGAACAATGGTTAAATTCCTCTCGGCCCCAAGACAAGGAGCTAGCAAAAAAATATTTACTACGCTCGAATCTCCAAACCTCTTACATTGACTACAAAACACGCGAGAAAATCGTTAACCTAATCGTAGAAAAAAAGGTGTCTTCGCTTTACCCCGCAGCGCTTAGCCTAACCCGAACGAACTTTAATGAGTCTCCCACCCATGAAGCGCTAACTGACGCCATCGCAGTGGAGATACCGAAAAATTTTGATTTGAGAAATTCCATCAAAAATGGCGATCCAGCTTTGAAGCTGGCCCCGCTCATGGAAAGAAATTTCGTTAAACTAGTGCCCACCAAGGAAAATGCGGCACTCGTTCAGGCTTTGTTCAAAGCGGGAGCCTTTGGCGCCGACGAAAAAATTGGATACCCCGCGAACGGCGGTAAGAACTCTCTCTTAGAGATTACCCCGAACACCATCGACTTCACCAAGTTGCCACAGACGATGGCTGGCATGGCCGATCGCGCTGGAGTGCTAGAAATGCTAATGGAGATTAGAAAAACGTTAACTCCAAAAACGGTGCCCACGCGAGAAGCTTTTACTGCGGAAATAATGAAGCTAATCGAAAGTTCATCCCCAGAGCTCGCGCTCAAAATCGCCCAGGCGGCTCGAAACTCGATGGTGAAAGATCAAAACGAGCGATATACGAAAGGCGAGCGGTACCAAAGAAATCTAAGAACACTTACGATAAATTTAAATGATAAGGCCGATCTAGCACTCGCGGACTCATTAAATAACCAGCCCGTCACGGCAAAACTTAGATCAGATACGACACAAACGGTTACTGGCCTTAGAGATGTGGAAATCATTGAGTGGAAGGGAGTTCCGGAGAAGCCAACCGATAAGGGTGGCCACGATGACTCTCGTCGTATTGTCCCAGGATGGGAAAAAGTAAACTACCCCGACATCAACTATGTTTACGACGTAGATGGCCGTCGTATCGGGGATATTTTAGTCGACTCGAATTTTGAAAACGCCCATCGCTACGGCGAGTATAGCGACGCACCAAAAACGGCTTTGTGGCGCAAGCCCCGACTGCGGGATCGAGGGATGTATCACTATCCAACCTGGCCTCTCGCTTCCGCCACGGAAGACTGTGGGTTAGGTACCGTATGGGACGCTGCCCGAAACTCTAGTCTAGCACCATAAAAGCAGCGATAGATTCAGGGGTAAGTTCTCCGTCTACTCGGCCAAATTTCTCCACCATACACAGCAAACTCTCGCCCACCGCGCGACAATAAAACTGTGCGAACTCACCTTTCGGTTGAGCTGAACTCTCAAACGGAAAAAGTAATCCTTCATCGCCCAATAAATGCACCCAGAACGAAATAGAGTTTTGCTTCAGAGAAGGCGAATTCGGCCACAGCGAAGGGAATTTTAGAGGGGTGGCCGGATGCTTAAAAGTGACATTCCCCCAAGGGGAAGGTGTCACGTAGTGCGCTTGAGTCTGAGATAAACTCCCGTCCTTGGGTGAAAAGCTAAGTTGGGGAACGTGGTCGTCCACCGTAAGTCCGAATGCGAGATATCCCGATTCCACGCCCGTGAGTGGCGTCTTTCCGTTGAAAACCCCAGTCAGCCTTAAAGAACGAAACATGAGGCTATCGACGTCTGGCATGGGGGAGGAGGCATAGAGGTCGTAGGCATCCCCAAAGCTCATTTCGGAGAAAACCACGGGGCCCACGCAAGCGGTTGCCGTCGCCTTGGCCAAGGGGGCAACAAGGGCCAAACCGAGCAAAATACTGAGTAAACTCAAGCGTCTCATGGCGACGTAAACTCTCAATTCCGAATGATTAATCGTGTTTAGGGAGAGGAGATATACCAAAAAAGGAGGGGCAGGCGCAAGTAGGCTGGAAATGAGGGAAATCATCGGCATTTCCATCCCCCGTTGAGACGGAAGGCACTTTAACGGGGGATGGCCTATGTATGAGATGACCGTTTCTAGGTGCGAAACCCGCCGGAGTTGCGGGCAGCGTCTCCGACGGATTTCGTACCTTAGAACCTTTAAAGCTTAGATTCCGGCAATACCGAGGCTGTGAGCACTATTTTGAGTCGCGATGAAATTTCGGTTATCAGTTCGGGTCATGTCGACGTATTCGGAAACGATACCGCCGCTGTCAGCGCCACCGGCGTGAGTCACACCGACTAAGGTCAAAGACGAGGCGCCTTCGAGGAAAGCCGGACCACCCGAATCTCCGAAGCAAGAACCAGCGCGGTTAACCGCACCGACTAAGCCGCGTCCACCAGTCGTGGAATCCGTCGGAGTCAAAAAATTAATATAGTCATCTAAAGATTCGACGACATTCGTACCCGTTCGTTTCAAGCCAGCGCCAGTGCGGGTATCGATGTTCGTGCAACCATATCCCACCAAGCGAGCAATATCTCCTTCGTGGACGCTAGAGCCGAGGTTAGCGACTTGTCCTAAAGAAGCATCAGCCACATCGCTATTGAAATAAAGAATCGCGATATCGTTCGGATCGTTTACCACGCCCGCACCGAATTTAACTCGGTTTGAAGTCGTGAACACTCCGAAAGAAGCGTTGATCGTGTAGCTACCACCGTTTAAAGCGCAATGAGCTGCAGTGAGAACCGCTCGAGGACTAATGAAAGTGCCAGAGCAAAGACCAGCACCACCCGGAAGGATGACTTCGACTACCGCAGGATATAAAGTGGTGACCTGAACCGATTCGCTGCTAGGAGCAGGAAGGTTCGCGCCGGATTTGGCGCATCCGACAATGAATGAAAAAGACAAGAGAATGACGATGAAACGTGCCCGCATAACGTTCCTCAGGTTTCTACGTTTTTACTTTTATTTTTCTTTGAAGTTCGAAGACTAATAATTGCAAGAGGTGGGCCCATTTCGGTCACTTTTTTTAAGTGTTGGAAAGGGTAATGGATTCGAGTGAATTCGTTTAGAATTCACTCACCCGTAAAAAGCCTAAACAGCTGAAGAACTTTTTGGCGCAATGGCGACACAATTAAAATGTCTCTCGGTTATCGACGATTTAGCCTAACCAGAAGTTAAACACTAAGGCTATTTTTAGAGAGGTGGTTTAGATGTTATTGAAGTCAAACGGCTTTTAGAAATTGTGAAGGGATTGCTGTAGAAAGATGCAGCA
>JBBQIT010000374.1:0-4697 GCA_038325205.1 Bdellovibrionota bacterium | reverse complement strand
TGTTTGACTCGACGATTTGCCGCCCTTTTCGCCCATGACCAGACGAACAATGTCGGTTTCTCCGGAGAAGAAAGTAGCTACCTTAGGAGACTGCTCTCCCTCTTTCGCCGGAGCGGTGGAAGGCTCCGTGGTCATCTGCTGAATCTTTTTTAGAATTTCGGTGGAAGGGTAGTCGTAAGCCATCTCTTTGAATAGCTCGCGATACTCGGGGTCCTGAACCGCCAACACGGTTTCTAAAATAGCCATGTTCTCTTGCTTCTTGCGATCAAGAACCTCGGAGCACAGGGGGTACTCGAGAAAGTCGGTATATTTTTTTTCATCGAATTTGGCCCGGATATCTTTTACCGCTGCGGTCAAAGTGGAAGCCGATTTGGGATTCGCATCGGGGACCGTTACGTCGCCGGAAGATTTCACGTCGTCTTTGGGCGGAGCTTCATCTGCCTTTACCGATTGAGTGAAAATTGAAAGAAAGGTAACAAAAACAACTACTACAAGCCGACGAGACCGCATACTACCTCCACAAATTGTTAGTTCCGCAGTGCGCCGAGCCGTTAAAAAATTCAGCGTTGGCGATCAGTTACCTGATCTGATTTTTTCTTTCAATATGAATTTGACTCGATGCATTACCGATGTTAGCGCTTAAAAATAATTCGACTGCGTGCTTCTGCGGGGGGCGAGCCTAGAGTGGATATTTAGGCTCCAAACAGCGGTTTTTACGAGAGGTGGGAAGTGATGAAAGCGCGATTGTTAAGTTTACTCGTCTTAGGGCTGTCTGCGGTCAGTCTCGGCATTGAATACGATCATACAACTAACGGAACTCCAACCCCGGTGAAGCATACCGGCGGTGCGGTCCAAGGTTCAGAAGGCTGCGTTAACTGTGATGCTCCGGTTGCCGTCACTAAATCGGTAACGGTGTCTCCTCCAATAACGACTCTGAAACAAACGGTCTATAAAGTAGATTGCGTTCGCGAAGAATATCGCAACCAAGATTATACCGCTTGGGAACCTAAGCAAGATTCGCATCAAGAAAGCTACGAATACAAAGTTAACGTCCCGACTACCGAATACGGAACGGTCAAAAAGACCGGCTATAAGACGGAACAGCGAGAGTTCAGCTATAACTACACTGTGAATGAACCTCAGATCTACGTCGACAACTGCGGCTGCAAACGTGTCCGATATGTTTGCGTAACGAAAACGAAAACGGGTACGCAAGACGTTTCGGTTCCGTATAGCTACGATCAAGCGGTAACCTATCCTTCTAATAAGGTGGAAAGCCGAGTAGGTCAGAAGACCGTCACCGATATCAAGATGGTCCCCGTGACACGGTCGAGACAGATTGGTGTTGTGGTGCCTTACGCGACTTATCGACAAGTCACTGAGCACACCGCGACTTACACTATCAAGTCGGAATTTCAAACGGCGCTTCCAACGGAAGAAGGCGAGAAGCTTTGGTTGCAACAACAGCAACAGCCGCAACCCGTTCCTGAAGCGCCAAAAAACTAGAACCGAATGAAAACTCGGATCACACTAGTTGCGATTCTTTTGGGAGGAGCCCTATGGATGTACCATAGGGCTTCTTCCCCTTCTTACTCTAACGAATCGAAACCTACTCCGGTCGCTACTAAAGCGTTAAAGAGTCAGCCTCTGACTCAAGCACCGCGAGCCAGAATCGCTATGCCCGAAAAAGTTGCGGCTACGATCTCTGAAGGTTGCCGCACATTTTGGGAAAATCTAAGATCAGTCGATGTCGCCCAAATCGTCGAATACCCGCCACGGGTAAACGAAATCCCGAGTGGAGTGGCGTGCGATAATCAGCCGGTTCCGGAATGGATGCAGGGCTATCATCAGCGATTTACCGAAGCGTGCAAAGATTTCGACGTTTCCAAATCAAATGGCATGACGGCTAAGGAATGGCGAAACAGCACCAACCAATGTCATTTACAGACTTTAGTTTACCGGGCTGCCATTTCTAGCTGGCTCACCGACGGCACTGACGTCGCGACGATTTCGGACCCCGCAGTGCTGACGGACAAGGTAGTCATCGAGCTGCAACAAGGAAATTTGGAAAATTCGGCAAAGGTGTCGGAACGACTTTTAGAAGTTGCTCCAGAATCATACCCAGCTGCCGAAGCCAATATGGTGGCCTACACCATGATGGCGATCAGAGACGGTCGAAATGAGGTCAACCATCCCTTGTGGAATAAAGCCTCGGATGCCATCGACGTCGCTTGGAAACTTAACCCGGGAAGTAACGAAGCCATTACCGCGTCTTTGTTAACGGAATATATGAGACATCGGGATATCCCAAGGCTTGAAGCCTTAGCTCGTCGAGCCGCAATAGCAAACCCGACTTCCTCGGTGCCCCAAAAATTTATGGCCTTTACTCGATTCCAGTCCGGAGACGGACATGGATCCATTAGGTTGCTACAAAATGCTGAAAGTATGGGGGATTCTGAAGCGGCAGCGATCCTCCAAAGAATCCGAACTGGACAGAAATCTCCGTTTCAGCTAGGTCTATCCAGCTCATTTGTAGCTTTTGAAGCGAAGTAGTTCCCTTTAGGAGGATGTTGTTGTGTTGAAGCGAACCGTTGCCCTGGCCCTTTTCGTTTTTATCTTTTCTCTTCTTTTTATTAACTCACATCAAGCCCTAGGACTTAACGGACGCGGATACGCGTTCGCTCCTGAGCCGGCGCGTTCGGGTGTCATTCACGGTGTGGGCGCCATCATGAAGAAATCCACTTATAAAGTGGTTGATGGAGACACCTCGCACGACGAAGATTTATGGAAAGTGGTCGCAAATGCCATTTACATCGGCGACACCCGAGAAGGCTCAGTGCTTTTAACGGGCGCGCTTCGTTTGATGGACGAAAAGGGAAACCCTGATATCGCTGCTCTCCAGGATATGGTGATTCGCTTCGGACCGACCGTAAGTAGCAACCAAGCCGACCGACTCATTTTAAGAGAAGAATATCGCTTCCCGGATGGCGTTACTATTAAGACGGCCCCTGGATTTATTTCTCGCGCGAATCCCGCGTTCGGTACTGCCAAACGAACAAACGCTTTGGCGCTAATCTTTTTGCCGTATCATCTCGAAGCTCCCTTGAAGCCGATTCCGCTAGTTTCTAAGAAAACGAAACTGGCTCTTGAATCTTCTTATTTAGCTTTCGGTCACGGCAACAAAGGCGATGTCGGACAGAGTACAACGGCAACCGTATCCGATTACGAAATAGATAAAACCTCGGGATACCTACGCTGGGTACCCATGACGTTAAAAGGGCTTTACGGCGACCAAGCGCTTCTCGATGTCAGACCTATGTCGAAAGATGATCAGAAGGTTCTCTTTCAATCGGCCAGCGAGAATGAAAGTCCTCTCGTGGAAGGCCCCTGTAGTTCAGACACCGCAGCCCCCCTTATTATTTCTGGAAATCGCATCGGCAAGATCAAGAAAGATAAAGTCGCGTTGCCCCATCTAGCGATCATCGGACTGGGTTATGGATATGCTGGCACCTGCCAACATCCGACCAAAACAGAACCGCGGACGTCGTTCCAGGACTTACGCGACTCTGTCTACCAAGACTGGATTGCTGCCGAGGTTCCAACGCTCCCGGCTAATTAGTCCTCTGTCGCTTCCCAAAATGCTGAGACCTCTTTGAGGATACTCTTAGAGACGAGTTCGTTCGGACTATGTTCGAACCAATCAGTAGGCATGGAGCCCGAGTAATTCGAGCTAATGAATCGATTATCCATCAACACAATCAGTCCGCGATCCGTCTCGGAACGAACCACACGACCAGCGGCTTGCACGGCCTTCGCCATGGCGGGATAGCTGTAGGCGTATTCAAAGCCAGAGCCATAGTTCTCTTCGTAGTAGGTACGCATTTTTTCACGCTCTAAATCAAAGGTCGGGAGCGGCGGGCCGATAACGAACGCGCCAATGATAGTTTCGCCAGGATAGTCGACGCCTTCCGAGAACACGCCGCCCTGAACCGCAAAAACGATAGTAGGGGCCACCTGGTTACGTAAGTGATCAATGACCGCTTGAGTCTCGTCAGCCTTCATATAGCGCTCTTGTTTCAGAATCACAGAACCTTCTGGAGGCGTGAAGCCCGCAAGAACTCGCTCTAGGAATTCAAAGCTTGGAAAAAACGCAAAGTAATTTCCCGAGCGCAGTTCGGCGATTCGACGAATGGCATCGGATATCTTTTTGTAATTGCGCTCTCGTTCTGAGAACTTAGTCGATATTTCAGGAATAATAAGAAGCTTGCGGCGGTCTTTGGGAAAAGGAGAACTAAATTCCGCTACCTTTAACTTCTCAATCTCAAGACCAGATAGTTTGGCGTAGTAGTCGAAAGGCTTCAGCGTGGCGGAAAAGCCAATCACCTGATCAAAATCATCGTAAGCATCTTTCAGCATCTCGGAGGCATCACAACAGGTAATCTTTACGGCTCCTCCACCAAAAGGATGGGGGCGGAATGTAGTGAAGAATTCGGGCCGAGTTGGCGTCGCTACATAGTCGAGAGCCGAAGTAAATTCGGACCAGTAAAAGCAAAGTTTTAATACGACGTCTTTGGGTTGAATCTCGACATCGGATTCCAAATAGCGCGATAAGAAAGCGCGCAGCTCGGCGTCTTGTTGAAGGAAAATCTCAGCGGGGGGATCAATCACCGCACTGCCACTTTTATTGGTCGGCCGGC
>JBBQIT010000373.1:0-4725 GCA_038325205.1 Bdellovibrionota bacterium | reverse complement strand
ACCACGAACGGCAACCAACAGAATGGCGACCAAAACGAATATGGAAAAGGTGGCGGTAAGTTTAGCAGTTCAGCCGACGCCGAAGATGACTTTGTTCAAGAAGGTGGCGCTAGGAAAAAGGCCGAAAAACAAAAAGAAGATGGTGAGAAATCTACCTCCACCGACACTTCTCACCGAGCGACTTTAGAAGGCATGAAAAAAGTCGAAGAAGAGCAGAAAAGAAAAGCGGGCTCTTTTGATTGGTGGATGCTTATCAAGATCTTGATTGTAGTGCTTATCGTAGTCTTATTGATCCTCATCGCTCTCGGAAACACTCGACGATAGACCAAAAAAAATACCGCCGAGGAATGCTAGGTGCTTCCCTCGGCGGTACGAAGCGAACGACGACGGCATCGGCTAGATAATCCGTTCAGGGTACTGGTGTATCAGGTATGGGCCGTCGAAAGGCTCCATTTTTTGCAACTCTTTCGAGTCATTAGGAAGGAACTCTTTGTAAATCCTTCTTCAGCTTCCGCTTAAAATCCAACTCCAACAAAAATTTAAGGACATCTACTGCAGATAGTTAAGAGCAAGGGGTGTGCCACGCCGGCCAAAAATACGGGCGGCGGGATGTGCTTTGATTTCGGACACTTTCCGAGGAAGACAATCTACGTCACTAGGCTAGTTTTTGAATTGTGCCGGAAAAGGGCGGCACCCCCCGCGCAAAAGGGCCCCCAAGCGGCTACCCACCAAAGGTCTCCGGTAGGTGGTCGAGGCTCGGTTAGTTTTTTTAATCCTTCCGGTCTGGCCTGGAATTGAGCTCTTCTCTGTGGTACAGAAGGGCGCATGACGAAGCGCGTTACACTTCTGTTTTTAGTGGTTTCCTTTGGTTTATCCTCTAGTTCAGCGTTCGGCTATCTTACCTGCACGCTGGCGGTGACTGAGCACTCCCATCGGTTCGTGCCGGAGCTTCAGTATCGGGCCGCTAATCACAAATCGGGGTTTAATACTCTGTCGAGCGATGGTTATCGGACGTTGATGGTAGTCCGAAGTCACTTGGAATGGCTTAAGCCCCGCACCACGATTCCTCACTTCCTGGCCGAGTATCGATATTGGAATCAACGTTTCTCCACTTTAGAAGAGTACGTGGAGACGTCTCGCCGGATGTATGAGGTTGGCGAATATCTTCGTCACTATTTACCCCAAGAAGATCGACAACCGTTTGTGGACGAGCTCAACGAAATCCTTCTGCCAAAGATGGAGCGACTCGCGGACGGTTTAACGGATAGCCTTAAAGTCCTACGAACCCAAGTCTTAGCCGAACGTCGTCTTTTGCACGAGCTTTCCGAAGAGGTCAGCGTCCAAGTCGAGCGGGCTACCGCAAATTTAGCGCAGTGGGGTCGACAAAATCCCGAGATTGCCCCCAGTTTTTGGAACCGTGTCCGTTCAGGACAAGGATCGTTAAGCGTTAACATTAGAGTCCTAGATGCTTGGCACCGGCTGGTAGAAGCTTCACGCCAAGGAAAGTATGAAGCCGAAGAAGCCGCTCTTAGAGAGGTTTGTAAGGCACGAGAACAGTTTTTCATCGCCCGCTTCGAAGCGAATTATCCCCCACAGGAGGCAGCTCCGGCTCTAGTCACGGTCGCCGTCGTGGACGAAGAAGTTATCGACGACCCCGCTGTGACGTCGCTTAGCGCCCTTAGGGAAGAGTCCCTCCTATACGATAAGCTGAACGGCCACATGCGTACGTTACTGCCCGAAGTGCTCCTAACGAGACTGAAACGAGCGGAATTGCCTATGTCAGAGCGCGTCGATCCTGCGGTCGACCTGGGCGAAATTGAATTGGCTTGGATGGAATTAGTAGAGAGTTTTCTCCCGCTTTACTCCAAGAACGCGAGAGCTTTCGCCAAAGGCCGTCTTGCCAAAGACGTTCAAGCTTCTCTCGACAACTTCATTTTGGCTTTTTTTCCTAGGTCTGTCGCGCTTCGAAACGAGAAGTTTGAATTGCGTCTCAGTTCTCGTCTTGGCCAGGATAAATCCGCCATGCTGATTAGTGACCTTGAGAAACTCTATATCGCGATCGCTCGAGAAAAGGGTTGGAAGGTAAAAGTGTTGAAGGAAACGGAGTCAGCCCACCGGGATCGCAATTTCGCTTTGCTAGAGATATCGGGCCTTGGGGCTATTGACGCTTTCGAAAGAGAAGCGGGAATTCATACCATTCAAATGATGGCGGAAGCTCGAGGCAGTGACAAACCTTTCACCAACTACGTTGATGTTTCTATTAATGGAATCCATAGCCCGTCAGAACGACATGTCCGAACTTACGAACGCCGGCACGACCATGTGTTGGATAGCGTTCAGCGGATTAGGATTAAAGGCTCGGTAGGCGAATTCTTTCGAACGACCGAAGCGCTTACTACGCTTTGGCGAGAATCTGATATCCTCAACCTGATTAGATAAAAAAAAGCCCCACGTCCTCATCGAGAACGTGGGGCAAAATTTGCCAGAACCGCGCGTATTATCCCTTTTCCCTTAGGGCGTCGCTTTCAACCCGAGTTGAGAAGGTGGCACCCAATAGGAGTTGGGGCCTCCTTCATCTCGGGGGAAGGTGACTAAATAGCGGCCTTGCGCATCTCGCTTATCAAGATTCACATGAGCTTCTTCACGAATTACCATGGCACGTTTAGTAACCTTATTCGCTCCCGTTTTGGGATCTCGATAGTGGTAGTCGTAAGCCTTGCTGCGAGGGGTTTGGTAAATGAGTTCGCGGGTAGCAGGATTATAGTGTGATCCTTGGACTTCAATCGAATGCTGAGCATCGAACACGATCTTACCTTTGGCCGTTTTGAAATCCTTATTTATCTTGGCAAGCTTCTCTGCTTCAGTCGGTATCCGTTCCGCATATTGTTCCGCCATGGTGGGAACGGCAACGGTCAGAAAAAACAGCGAACTTAGAACGAAGAAATGTTTCACATAGCCTCCTCTTTCTTCCGATGTACTCTTCGGTCAGATTTCGAGTCAAGATAGGTGATTGGATGTTGCGGACGTAGGATGCCCAAAGTGTGGCGGGACACAGTTAGTCCCCTTTGAGATCGGCCTTTGCAAGGGATCAGAGATTGGCTACGATGCCGGGCATGAGTGAAGTTTGGAAAAAATGTAGCAGCTGTAAGACTAACATCATGACCGGGCAGAAATACTATCTATGCTCGGTATCTACCTGTCAGAGCAAAGTGACCAACTATGCTTTTTGTAGCGTTGGTTGCTGGGATGCTCACGTTCCGATGGAAAGACATCGACCCGACGGTGCCGGCGCTTTAGAAAGAGTGGCGCCGAAGAGTCTTGCGGGGGCGGAAGCTCAACCGAGCGCTCCGGCCGCGAAAGCGGTGATCGCGTCGTCGAAACCGCTTGGCGATGACGAAGTGTTAGTGGTCGTCTCCAAAGTGCGCAAATACATCTCGGATCAATCGGGATTGAATACCAGTGCTGAAGTCTACGACACACTTAGCGAAAAGATAAAACGCCTCTGCGATCGTGCTATCGAAGAATCTCGCGCCCACGGCCGCAAAACGGTCATGTCCCGAGATTTTGTCTAAAGCTATCCTTATAGTTTATTCCCGGAACCCCAATAAAAAAAGCCCCACGTCCTCATCGAGAACGTGGGGCCGAATTTTTCATAGACTACGGAACGTCGTGTTCGTACGTCTCGAGATTGTAGCCGGTCGTCGTTAACGTCGTACCGGGCTCCAATTGGCCTACGCCGGTAAGCTTTAGTTCCACTGAACCAGAAGCATCCGTCGTACCTACCGCGAGTGTTGGGCTATTCGAAGTATGCAACGAAGCGGTGACGCCTTGGACAGCGTTTCCGTTGTTGTCTACTGTCGAGACCGTAACACTGACATCGCGGCCTTCAACTCGGCTCACGTTCTTAACCGTGTAAGCCGCTGGGGTGTTGGTGCGCACGAGCATAGAAGGGTCTCCAAGCAGGTTGTACCACTTGAAGTTATCCAGCGTTTCTTTGTTACTTCCGCTTTGAGCGATCAAATACATTTGGCCAGCAAGTACACTTGCTCCCAAAGTGTGAATGTGATTCTCAAAGTGAGATTTGGCAATTCCCACCGACATCACCGCTGGCGGATCCCAGCTGATGCTGACCGAGCCACCGTAGTAGCCTACCGCACCGGCATTGACGCCGCTGTTCTGGCGAGTGACCCAAGCTTTGCCGAAGCAACGCTTTAGGACTACCCACGAAGCATTGTCGCACGCCACATCGATGATGATGGGGAGTCTGCCGTCGTTAGTGAGAGTATCAATCTCGTTTACGCTGAAGGTGTCGTTAGTCGACGCCCATGCGGTTCCCGATCCGTGGCCGATGTAAGCTAACCAGCTGCGGCCGTCTTTTAAAGCCGAGATGATGTTTGCCGCAGTCGCGGTGTCTTCACCTTGGTAAAAGCCGTCGGTGGCAGTATAGGTTCCCGCTTTCAATGCCGTCTGGATCTGTTCGGCATATTCTTTATCAGAAGGTCCCGAGCCGCTCGCGTTACTTGCGATGGTCGTCGCCTTCGGATACCACATACCGCCCTTATCGGGATTTTTCTCGTAGTCGATCCAACGAGAGATCTGCGCTTGGACATCGCTGGCATTGTCGGCAGCCAAACGTGCGTAAGGCACATTGGGTACGTTGTCTTTGCCGGCTAATTGCGCGTAGTCGTAATCGGTGGCGGCATTGCCACTCGAGGTCGATTCCAT
>JBBQIT010000372.1:0-4727 GCA_038325205.1 Bdellovibrionota bacterium | reverse complement strand
GGGATCGCTTTGTTAACGCCCACGGCTTCCGCAAAAGCGAACATGATCTTTTGAATCGCAGCATATTTCTGAGCTGGGTTCGTATCGGGCGCCTCTAGCAGCGCTTGGACGGCGCTTGCCTGAGACGGCGTTCGGTTGGCGCCACTTTTGACGTCGCGATTTAAAGTACGAAACGCGAGTCCCAAGCCCATCGTGAAATTGATTCGTTCGACATTCAATACAACTTCAATGTCTTCCACTCGAATCGGGAGACTCTCGCCGCTAGTGGTACCCAGAACAATCGTATTATCCGCTGGGGCTTCTGCCGCTTGGACATTTCCGATCCAGCCAGTACCGGGAAGAGGGAAGAAGTACACGGGAACCGGAGAGCCCGACATGGAGGCGGCGACAAACTCGACTCTAGTAATAACGAAAATGCCTTCGCCTGGAGCGTGTCCTGCCGGTAGCCCTTGTCGAGCTGCTGTGAAAAGCTCGGAATCCTTATTAGCGGCTAACAGCAGATAATCTGTCGTCGCAAGGAAAGGGTGAATGGGTTGTGAAAGATGAAGCGTCTTGGCCAAACTTGTGCCATAGACGGTGACCTGCTGTGGAAAAGCCTCGAAAGCGAAATCCGAAGCAACATTTTCCGGAATCGCGTTTTGGGTATTTAACCAACGCTGAGAGCGCAAGAAGAACGGATCCTGATCCACCGAGGGATCTTTCGGATGCGGCAACTTAAGATCGACGAGGGGGAGCTGTTCTAAACTCTCAACAAGGGGATTGGCAGTGCCGTAACGTAATGCCGCTTTCGCTTCAGCCAACATGTGCTGAAACTTTGGGTGCATTTTTTGCTGCGGTTTTGCTTTGGGCGATCCGGCGAAGGACGATTGCATCGAGGCGGGAATAATGAGTTCTAGAATGAGAACTAGTACGACTAGATTCTTCAAAGCATTGCCCAGAATTCTCAGATGCTTGCGAGCTAACGAAAATCTCACCATTTCCTCCTTCGAAACCATGTAAACGATAAGGAAAGCTTGGTGCCTAAGATGAAGGTGGGAGCCAGAGCCTAGAACACCGAAAGGTGAGCTGGAAATGAAACACCCCGAACCATTAAATCTTAAGGCATGATTTTTCGGCCCTTGTTGCCGCAAAACGCCGAAATCAAACCCCTTAACCGAACAGGCTAGTTACCATTTTTTGATGTGTCGCGTCAAACTGATTGAGGCTGGGCGCAAATTGAGGATCGGTTAGGACTTTCAGAAATAAGCGGAATGTTCCGGATGTGCTTAAAATTGTTAAACAAAGCCAATTAGGAGAATGAAATCTGGCATGCTATATGCTCCATCGTCCCGTGAAAGTCTAGAGGTGCTGAAATGTGGTGTTATTTGCGATTGTGGGTCCTGTGTTTTGTCGCAATTGCGGTGTGGAATGCATCAACCGCCGATGACCTTGAGCCAGCGGTGACCTCCCAACGTCATCAGGTTAGCGGTCCGGTCCGAGTTTCCGTGGAAAATACCAATGGTCCGGTAAAGGTGAAGGCTACGGACGGCCGAGAGATTGTAGCACGTCTGGTTTACACCGAAGATCAGATGGACCGAGTGATCGAACTTCGAATTACAGAAAGTCTCGCCGGAATCGTGAGCGTCAATGTGGTCTATCCCGACGTAAGGCCTGCCGTCGAGTCAGGGGCGATAATGGACGATGCGATGCGCTCTCTCACTTTTGGACTTGGAGGTGTTCCCGCGTCCGAAGAACGGGGAGTGAGTGTTCATTTTCGTCCCGGGTCGATTTCCGTCGACGGCGGAGGGTCGGCGCTCTTGGAATTAGAGATTCCCAAACCTTGGATGGAACATCTTTTTGTGGAGTCCGTGAATGGGGAGATTGCGATTAATGGGTTTAATACGAGGTATCCCGGACGAATCATTTCGATTCTAACCGATAGCCCTCTCGTAAGTGTGACCGACACCGTTGCGGAAACGATTTACGCCCCTCCCACAGCGCAAATCGCTCCAGGCTGCGGCAGGCACGTTATCCTCACCGCGCAAGACGAAGCCAATCTGAGAGTGATTCGGGACCTTTTCAACATGTGAGAGGGCTGGGATACCCTCTGCGTTGTCTAGTGGATGGCCTCATGGCTGGAACCGACGATAAAAAGCCCCGTCATATTAGTGGCCGCTTTCAGAATACAGGCACCTTTTCCAAATCTGTCTAAGAACTAGGCGGTTTTACAGTCATAGATTCGAGGCTTTAGCTTTAAGTCCGGTTCGGAATGTAAAAAAGTTCGTCGGGATGAGATAATTTATACAGCTGTAGTCTATTGGTCCGGCATTTGCTCTTCTAAGTCTGCAGGGGATTCCACTTGAAACCATTCGGGGGCTTTATGAAATGGGTACAAGTGTGGGTGCTGACCGTACTTGGGCTTTTCTCGGCCATTTCTATTGAATCGTATGGCCAAGAAGTCGAAGCATGGCGGCCCACTCAAGCAAGTTTGAGAGCAGAGGAGCGGGGAGCTGACTGCGGGACGTTTCGAAAACTCGAATTGAAGTCGACAGCCGATTTGAAGACTTCTAAGGAGCGACTTCACTCTTTAGAGACGATCATGCAATCCCGTTGGAAAGAGTTGCGACAGTGTGCTGCCGCAAGAGGGTACGCCAAAGTTAGCGATAGGGCGTATTCCGTTCTCGCTGAGATTTGTCCAACTGCCTATCACGACTGGATAACACCGGGATATCGCGCCCAGATGTATCTACAAGATATTCGCGATTCGGCGAACCAAGTAGAAAAGTATTCTGGACTGGTAGAAAACCATTGCCGCAACTTACCGCCCGCAGAGAACGTACGACCGGTAAGCGCAGAAATTTTCTAAAAAGGAAATGCTATGGGTTTCACAAAACAGATTTCAAAATTTTTGTTTGGCGAGTTAGAAACTGCAGGAGTTGAGACCCTGGGGGCAAACAGGCACGCAGACGGGGGTAGGGACGAGGCAAAAGTCTGCGAGCCGACGACGACACCGTGCGACTGTGACGACTGCAAAAAGGGCATTGGCACCAAAACGGATCTCCGTCGTGCCGAGCCCTTCCGAATGAGTGCATAGTCCAATTCATTAACAAAATCTAAAGTTTAGCCGGATAACTTCCGAATAATCTTTACCCTTTCATTCACTCGATGAACATTCAACAAAACAAAAGCTCGGTACTATTACCCTCTCTCTCTCAGCGTTCCGCGCGTTGGGAATCGGCACTTCATTATTACCGATCGCGGGGAGTGCTATTGGTAAGTTACTGCCGGTATTGGGAAGAGTACGGGTTTGTTCAGCGCACCTTGGCCAAAATATTATCCGAGAATGGCGTGCCCGTGATTTGGATCGATGGGTTTGAGTGGCGACCCCACCATCCCGTAATTCCTTGGCCTAACGAAAATCTCAAAGTGATTCAGATGCTCAATCTTCCGGGACGAAGGTTAGAATGGATTCGTCGGCTGGGAGGACAGCTTCAGGAAAAAATATTTCAACAACACGTAAAATCTCTTGGGGGAAATCCTATTATTTGGGTGCAGGGAGGGACTGACGAGAGATTTGCCCAGTCGATTCCCTATGTAGACGTTCTTTCTACTTTCGATGACCCCTATCGTTCCGAGCTAAGAAGTTTGGCTTCTTTGGCGAAGGTCATTCTTTGCCAGAACTCCTATAGTTTGCAAATGATGCGGGACGAGTTCGCAGCCAAATGTATTTTAGCGCTCCCCCCAGTAGAATTAGACGGACAGACTTTCGATTCAAAGACGGTGGTTTCTTACCCTAAGCTACTCCCTGAAAAAAAGATGGGATACGTCGGCGCTTTTCGGTCGGAAGATTATGATCTGGCTCTCTTTGAAAAATTCATCCAACGCTTTCCCAATTGGGGTTTTGTTCTAGGGGGACGAACGGATCGCGAAGGGGAAACCAAACTAAAGTATCTCGATGAGAAGTATCCCAACTTTTGCCATCTTCCCTGGGTAGAGCGTTCTCAAGTAGGCAATGTATGGAAGTCTCTGGAAGTGGCTTTGTTGTTGTACAAGCCGAGATCCACCCAAGACGGCGCTTTCCCGACCAAGGTAGTGGAAGCGACGTACTTTGGAGTTCCTTCGGTGGGAACGAGAGTTCCTAAGACTCAAGATTTGGAAGGATTTTTTCCTCGAAGTACTTTTCCAGAGGATCTGTTCCGACAGGCCGTCTTGGTTACTGGAATGGATCCCAATAAGCTAGCTTCGATCCATCGGCGGCTCAAAGAGGCTACCGATCCTGTCTCTCACCTGTGCGTTACCGCCGAACAGCTTCAGACGATAAAACTTAAAGCGACTGCGTAACCAAAGTCTCTGGGCCCCGTTCTCTGGAAGCCTTCGGGCGCTTCGAGCCGGAAGCTTCATGAACAATTTTAAAAAGAGTCCGCAGTCTATCTAGGTAGGTGTTTTTTTCTCGAAGGCAACGCTCATAGCCCTTCAAAGCAATCTGCGTTCTTTGCCATTCATGCTTCAAATAATAATCGAGTTTCTCTTTCAACTCTGCGGGCGAATCGAAACAGACGATCTCTTTGTCCTCTTCGAAAAAGCCCAGTATTTCATCATTTCTAGGAGCCAACTGCAGACTCCCGCATGCTGGGATTACAAAGGTCCTCGTGGTGTGCAGATCCTCTGCTACTACGCGCAACAGGCCCAGCGAGCAGTTGGTGTGGCTCGTGACGACGGCAAATTCAAAATGATAAATCGCTTTGGGG
>JBBQIT010000371.1:0-4728 GCA_038325205.1 Bdellovibrionota bacterium | reverse complement strand
GGTTTCAACGACTGCCCCCTTCCTTATATAGGGAACTAGGACAAGACCATAAATCTGGGTGTGAGAAATGAACAAGATGGCGTTATCGGGAACCACCTTATTTTTGTCCCAAGGCTCAATTCGTAAGAACAACTTAACGGTGAAATAGGCCGCAAGGAAAAGGAGTCCAAAAGGCAGCGCTAAGAGGAATTTTGCCGTTCGAACGAGCATTCGGCACGCAATATAGCATTGTAAAAAGTGTCCACACACCTTTTTGATCATCGGGGGTTAATTGAGGATAGATGGTATTAGACAAAAAAAGGGTCTCTCGTAAGAGAGACCCTTTTTGCATTCTATAAGAATGTCTAGTTGCCCTGCGCGACTCTCGCAGCAGCCACATCAAGCACGAACGCTTCAGCGCGAGGCGTTCCTAAGCCGGTGGCAAGGTCATAACCCGTAGTCGTCGTATATCCCGGGACCGCCACAGGCGGTACGTGAGTGGGACCTTGGACGGCCAACAACGCTTTGCTGAAATACATCGTGTTGTTCTCGATAACGGTATCGGTTCCGAATTTTACGGATACGATATCGTTGAAGTCATGATCAGGAAGCGAGTAGAGAATCGGATTTAAAGATCCGATACCGACCTGCTTGCCCAATTGATTGCTCGCCGCTTCGCCAGCGAGAGCAACTAACCCTGCTGTCTGCGGTGCCGAGCAACTGGTTCCACCGTAAGCCTGCCACGACGCAGCTTTCACTCCTTGAGAGGGAGACACGAAACTCGTGTAAACGTTGACTCCGCCGTTGATGGCAGCATTCAACGAGACGTCGGGGATTCCGCGTTGTCCGTTAACCAATTTTTGGACGTCATGGTTCAAGGAAGCTTGATAGGCAGGCGCTTTGAAAACGGTGCTAATTCCGCCACCGCCAGCCGCAAGAGTCCAAGACTCGTTCCAAACACTTTCAGTTATAGAATTGGTCTTGGTCGAGAGCAAATAGTCCTTCGGGCATTTTCCCAACCCAGAAAGTTTGCAGTTCCAATACTCGTCGATGGTTCCCTGAGGAGCCCACAACCAGTCCGATTGGAGTGAAGTTCCGCCGACTGCTGTGATCAAAGGATCGGAAGCAGGATAGCTTGCCGTCGCAAACGGTAACAGGCTTTTTTCATCGGCGCCAATTTCCGCTGATCCCGAATCTCCCGCAGAGGCCAGAAGCGTGAACCCTGCCGTGGTCGCGTTTTGAAGCGTCGTGTGAAGCGATCCTTGGAGGAACTTTGTTACGTCCGCACTACCGAAAGTGGCTTCGCCAGTTCCAAAGCTCATGGAAACAATCGCATGGGGATACTTGGCGATGGCCATATCGATCCCTTTGAAGAGATCTTCCATACCAGTCATGCCGGTGGTCTCTGCAATGTTAGTTACGATGTTAACCAACTTGGCATCGGGAGCGATAGCATGCGCCCATTGAGCGTCGAGTGTCGTTTCTTGTGCCCAGCCGACTTCGTCAGCACTGGTGAGCGTATTTACGAATTCGCCATTGGGATAAATGAACTCAATAGCCGTTTTAGGAAGATTGTAGGCTTCGCTAAAGTGATCGAGATCTTTTTGAAGTGTTGGGCTTCCGAAAGAGTCCGCGAAAATGATCGTCTGTCCTTTTCCCGTCAAACCTCTCTGGTGGAGCTTATCGATGCCGTAGGCTTTTCGAAATTGTTCGGGATTATAGCAATGGGTCTCTGCCGAGCCCTTCGGACTCGATCCGTCAGGAAACACGCAAAGCGAAGCGGCATGAGAGTGTTCCGATGGCATCGTGATATGTTTCGGCGTGGCAAGCCCTTGGGAATTCATTCCCAAAAGAGCGAGAAAACATAAACCATTCTGCGACGCCGTTTGAAGTAGAGATCGTTGTTTCGACTTTATTAGCTTTTTAATTTTAAAACCCCCCAGTTATACCCATTTTGAGGAATCCTCTTATTTGAAAAACATGTCAAGACGGCCCGTTGCGTAAAATAAGACTTAATTCAGACTCGGCGCGTCTCAAGAATAGAAAAAAGCCGGTACCCCAGAGGAGTACCGGCTCTCTATTAAAACTAATTATTCGCCGAGCGAGGTCAATCTATCGAGGCCTTCTAACACTTCTTTGAGAAGGTTAGCATTGCCTTCGGCATCTTGGAGCTCAATGTTGTGGCAAGCGTTCCATCCAGCGATCTGAACTTTTTCGCCGTTCGCTTTTACGATATCGTAAGTAGTCGTAGGAGCGTCCATGCAAAAAGGTTTACCGGCATCGACGTCTACAATCTTTCCGCCCGAAATATCAGCAATCTGTTTTTTTAAAGCAGCGACGCGATTCAAAGAAAGTTTTGCAAGAGCAGCCGCAGGCACGCCACGACGAATCTCTTTTACCAAACCATCTTCATAAATCACGATGCCATTGGCTCCTTGAAACTGCGGAGGCATAAATCCACCGGAAGTTGTGACGGAAGCCAAAGTGCGCACATTCGCTTGCGCGAAAGAGCTCATTACCAACATCGACAAGACACCTAATTTTAATTTCGTTCCCATTTAATTTCTCCCATTCCCATGTAAGGGGCAGTTAATTCTCGGAGAGGGACCGGTGCAGGAGTCGTGCCGAATGTTTTGAGGCTGGGGGAAAAAATTTTGGTGGTTTCAATTTGGAGATCGGTGTCACAGTGGGTATGCGAGTAGAGGTCTGACCAGGATGGGTTTCGCTCGTTGATAAGTGAAAGTTTTCTGGCCCTTGATCCTCCCTTCAATTGCTTTTCTCGGAAGATGGCCTGTTCAATGGAATCAAAAACCTCGAAGTAGACCAGTCTGTCCAAGTTGTATTTCTTGGCGAAGCCATCAACGACTTTGTTTTTGTGCTGAAAGATGCGCCCCTTCAGGTCGCTCGTGACGCCTATGTAGAGAACGCTGCCGGTCCAGTTCGTTAGGATGTAGATGAAACCTTGTTTCTCAAAGTACATGGGCACAAGTTTGCTTCCTCGCTTCTCTCCTCGCAGTGGCGAGAAGGGAGCATCCTCGAGATGACCAGGGGGAGCATCGGACGTGTACTGTCTACTTCTTAGTCACCCTGCTAAGTGTGTGGCAGTGTTCGGGATGTTATCCGGTGTATTCTCATTGTGAATACGCGTATTCAGCCTTGCGGAGGCTGTGGCATACACGATGCATCACTTTGACCCAAGGGGAAAATCACTTTGGGGTCTAGGCTTACATCTTTGTTTATTGCAGCTTCGTTCGTCTTGGGGGCAACTCTCACTTCGAATGGTGAAGCTAAATCTGTAGGCCACTCTGACCTTACTGATCCCGCAAAATTAAGAAAATATTTCGATGGCCTTCCTACGATTCATGACGGAATCGATCTTATCGTCAGTGGTCGCAAGGGTGCCGGAGCTTGTCAGGGAACACCTGTAGAAAATACGGTAGTTTCTGACGAGGAAAACGCAAGTCTTTGTCGAGTCAGTATCATGACGGCCGCTCATTGCGTGAATGAGATGGTAAAGGGCGCAACGGGCCACCACATTACTTTTGAGCTACCAGGAAATCAGAAAGCTACGATTCCTTCAGAGAAGATGGAGACTTTCTACCCTCAAGGGGCGCCTGGTCCAAGTGCAACAGCGGCTGTCGCTAAAGGGTTGGACTTCGCGCTCGTTAAAATTACCAGTCTTTGCGAGAATTTAAAGTTTCTTAAACCTGTGACGATGGCCGCCATCACTTCAGGAACCCAGATCGCAAAGCAACTGTGTGTGCAAAAACGACATACGCCCATTCCGGCTAGCGGAAGCTATTTGGGAAATAAGGGCAATGGGACTCAGTTCAGCATGTACTATCAATCCAGTGATGAAGACCAGGTCCACTACCAAGTGCCAACGGTCTACGCTGACGCCATCGTGGGCGGCGACTCGGGTGGTCCGATTTTTGACGTCGACGGTAACTGGGTAGGAGCGATCTCAGGTTCTTCCCTTCCGGAAGGGCAGTCGGGATCAGGATCATTCGGAATCTCGTTTTCACCTCAGGCTCCGGTATTCGCTCAAGAGAAGATAGCTTCCTTTGGTCCGGGAATTAGATCTTATTACAAGCCAGAGCCTACTGATTCCGACGGCAAGAGCTGCGTGGGTTCATCGCCCAGTAGTCAAATTGCGGCGAGCAACGTTCCGCGCTCGCTCGCTCGACCTGCTAATCCATCACAACCTTTCGGCAGTGCCGGGCAAAACGGTGGTGGGCCTTCGCAAGGTTCAGCCGGTTCCTTTGGTGGTTTCGGACAGAATCAATCTCACGATGGACTTTTATCAAACGGGACTGGTGGCGCCGGCAATGCGTTTGCTTCAATGTCGGGAAACTCAAGCTCCGGGCGTTCTCTCTTTGGCTTTAGTGACGTTACTGGTTTTACCTCTCCTGGGGGAAATCAGGCTGGTGGTTTCGGAGGCTTCGGCGGCGGACAAGGCACTCGAGGATTGGCGAGTGATATTGGCGGGGCTATTTCGGGCGCTATGAATTCTCCTGGCGGTCGTGCTCTTGGATCACTTTTGGGCTCGGGCGCTTTTGGGGCTGCCGGATCTCTAGCTCGATTGGGCGCCCATGCTTTGGGGAACGCCTTAGAATTTCGAGAAAATTATATGATGCCGAACTCGGTGGCGAGCAGCAATACCAAGGATAAATTTAGGATCCTCCTCGATAAAGATCAAAAGCGTCGTCAATACTGCGCCGAAGATCAAGGGTTCATACCTGAAGTCAT
>JBBQIT010000370.1:0-4737 GCA_038325205.1 Bdellovibrionota bacterium | reverse complement strand
ATTAAAAAAGTTCCCAATCATCGAAAGTTCGAACATGTCTTTGAGAGACAAGGAAAGCTTTTGCGCTTTGGCGAGGGTGTGCCAACGCGTTGCGCAACAAAGCACCGAGAAACCTAAGAAAAGAAAACTGATTAAAAGATTAATCGGGTTAGAGAGGAGCGTTTTTAAAGTGTCGAAATCCACCATTTTGGAATGGAGGACGTAGTACACCAAAACTGCTCCTAGAAGGAGCTTTGCCGTGAACTTAATGACTTCGTTTTTTCCACTTTTTGCCATATCGGATTGTTCTAATACCACCAAAGGGGAAAGGGCTCCCGCCTTTTCTTGCCTCTCACAGATCTTCCGTAGACCTTCTCTACACCTTCGTGTTCTTGGGCCTTTTCTTCGACTGGGCGAGCGCGCTTTCATTGACGAAAGATAGGGCCCAGTTTAAAGTTCTTTTAGTAGTCTCACAATCAAAATAATCAATAAAGCTACCAGCTAACCTAAGCAAAAAGGTAGGGAGAGAATCATGAGAATCTGCGTGATGGGCACTGGTTACGTGGGTCTTGTTGCCGGAACCTGCCTTTCTGACTCAGGGAATCACGTCACTTGCGTTGATGTGAATGAGGCCAAAGTCGCTAAACTGCGCGCGGGGGAAATCCCCATTTTCGAGCCCGGCTTGGACGACGTAGTGGCACGAAACATCAAAGCTAAACGGCTACTTTTTACGACTGATGCTCCAGCTGCGATCGCGGATTCGAGAGTGGTTTTCATCGCGGTAGGAACGCCTTCGAGCGAAGACGGTTCGTTGGATCTCCGCTATGTAATGGAAGCGGTAAAGACGATCCGAGAATGCGCCAAAGACGATCTGGTGGTGGTGCTGAAGAGTACCGTCCCCGTCGGTACTGCCGATCGAGTTCGCGGCGCTCTCAAAGGAGCGAAAGTAAATTTTGATGTCGTTTCTAACCCGGAATTCCTGAAAGAAGGAACCGCGGTCGATGATTTCATGCGCCCAGAGCGAGTTATCATCGGGTGCGACAGCGACAACGCGAAAAGGGTGATGGCCGATCTCTATTCCCCCTACATCCGCGGCGGTAATCCCATTTTGTTTATGTCCAATCGTTCGGCAGAGCTTTCCAAATATGCCGCGAACGCTTTTCTGGCCACTAAGATTTCGTTTATCAATGACCTCGCGTTGCTTTCCGAGCGGGTGGGTGCTGATATCCACGAAGTAAGACGGGTCTTAGTGACGGACAGCCGAATTGGAAACAAGTTCCTGTATCCCGGCTGTGGTTATGGAGGCTCCTGCTTTCCCAAAGATGTCCTAGCGATGATCATGCTTGGCAAAGAGCATGGGTTTCCGTTGGATATTTTCACCGCGGTCCACGAAATCAACGAACGCCAAAAGGGTATTCTCTTTCAAAAAATCAGCCGCCATTTCCATGGGGACTTAAAGGGCAAGACTATCGCGCTTTGGGGGTTGTCGTTTAAGCCAATGACCGACGACATGCGGGAAGCTCCGTCGGTTCGTCTGATCCAGCAGTTACTGGAAGCGAAGTGCAAAGTTCGCGCTTACGACCCTGTAGCCATGCATGAAGCGAAAAAGATTTTTGAGAACAAGATAGAGCTCTTCGAAGATGCCTACGAGACGGTACATAAGGCCGACGCACTCGCCATTCTCACCGAGTGGAACGAGTTCCGTTCTCCGGACTTTGATATGCTCAAGCGCGAGTTGGTGAAGCCCGTTGTTTTTGATGGCCGGAACCTATATCATCCCGAAAGTTTGGAACACTACGGTTTCACTTATTACTGTATTGGAAAGCCGGATCCCCAATGACAAACACACTTAAGATCCCGACGGGTCGATATCTAGTTACCGGCGGCGCCGGATTTCTCGGCTCGCATATGACGGAAAATCTGTTGGCGAAGGGCTGCGAAGTCGTCGTGGCCGATAACTTTCTCACCGGTAGGCCCTCCAATTTGCGGGCGATGCTTTCGAATAAAAATTTAACGGTTCTTGAGCACGATATTACGAAGCCTCTTTCGGTGAGCGGCGGACTAGCCGGCATTTTTCACATGGCAAGCCCTGCGAGTCCTATCGACTACGCGAAATTTCCCATTGAAACGCTTCGAGTAGGCGCTATTGGAAGCGACAACATTTTAAGTTTGGCGCGGGATAAAGAGTGCCGAATTCTAGTCACTTCCACCTCTGAAGTTTACGGAGATCCTCTAGAACATCCTCAGAAGGAAACGTATTGGGGGAACGTGAATCCCATCGGGCCGCGCGGCTGCTACGACGAATCGAAGAGGTATCTGGAAGCGCTGACGATGGCATATCACCGGACACACAATCTTGCGACTCGTATCGTTCGCATCTTTAATACCTATGGTCCTAGAATGCGGTCCGATGACGGAAGGGTCGTTCCCAACTTCTGTATGCAAGCGCTTTCGTGTGAAGATGTGACCGTGAACGGTGATGGATCTCAGACCCGAAGCTTCTGTTACGTCACCGATCTTGTCGAAGGCATTCAGCGAATTTTCTGTTGTGACTACGCCGAACCGATCAACTGTGGCAATCCCATTGAATACACGGTGGGAGATTTTGCCAAACATATCATCGAAATGGCCGGGTCAAAGTCTAAGATTGTCTATCGGCCGATGCCTATTGATGATCCCAAAACCAGAAAACCAGACATCACCAAAGCCAAACAACTCCTGGGTTGGGAGCCGAAAGTTACTCTGGAAGAGGGGCTTCGCCATACGTTCGAATATTTCCGAACGGTTTTGAAGTCTTCCTAAAATTATAAGTTGGGAGTTTGCGTGCCGGTATCGAGAGCGCCTGTCTGGTTCCAGAATTTCCACGCTACTATTTTTGTCCTTTATGTCATCGCTCTAGCTACCACCATGAGCGGAATGGAGATCTTCTCTTCGCTTCTGGGACTTTGTCTCGTCATGGAGTGGTGGTGGAGACGACCCCAGCGAAACTCATGGGTCCTGCCTCCCTTCCTAGTCCCTTTCCTCGCTTTAATCGCGGTAGCGATGGTGGGTGTCTTACTGGGACCTGCGAAAGCTGCGGATAAGTTCTACGACTTCGGGCGAATGCGCCTTTTTCTTCTCTATGGGATTTCATTTTACGAGCTACTTTTCTTTCGAAGCAAGAGACTTTGGCTAAAGACTTTGTTTTTCACGTCGGTAGTCTTAGCCCTCTATGGCTGCTGCCAACATTTTTATCCCCTCGACATTGTTCGCTGGGGTACCAAGAAGATTGTTCTCTGGGCGATACCCGAGAAATTGGAGGGGCCGCTCGTCATCGGGTTTTTCAACCATCATCTTACCTTCGCCAATGTGTTTACCTTTTACGGTTCTCTCTTCACTGCACTTGGACTTTCTTCGAATCGCTGGAGACGCTGGTTTTTGACGGCGGGAGCGCTAATCTTTCTTGCTGTAGTTTGGACTCAAAGTCGTGCGGCTTGGGTAGCAATCCCGGCGATGGCGCTCACGATAGCTGTCGCGAAGAGCAAAAAGTGGATGGCGCTTTTTCTTGGCATTGGAGTCGTGTTGCTTGGCGTGCTCTACGTTACCGATGTCGGCTTTCACGAACGCTTTGAACGTACGTTTCTTAAGCGGGACGATTTCTACAACTTAGGTCCGAGACGTCGCTTGTGGAATGCCCAAATTGAAATTTTTAAAGAGAATCCCATTCTAGGTTTTGGCTGGAACAACAACGAACGCCATTGCAAAGAATACGTCGATAGACTTTACCCTGACATTAAAGACAACTTTTGTGGTCACGCTCACTCCAACGAATTGCAGATCCTTGCGACCACAGGCATTGTCGGGGCTGCGGCCTTTCTTTGGTTGTGGTGGACCATCATGGTCTTTACCTACCGAGCGATTCGCGCTTATAGGAAGGTTGAGGACGAGCATTGGATTCTTATTGGGTGTTTTGCCGCTTTTGTGGGCTTTCACTTGCAGGGCATAACCCAGTGGAATTTTGGGGATGCCAAGGTGCTCCATAATCTGATGTTCTTTCTTGCCGTGGTCTCGGTTCTTGGACTTCGCCGCAACGTAGCTTCGAGCACCGCGTCTTTGTTTTCCAGCCGGGCGCGCTCCGCTTAGATCTACCCCAATCTCGTGATTGTTCGTGCGTCGGGAGAAGGGTATAATAAAGTCTGTCTTCCCTTCAAACCGACCAAGCAAAACAAACAAACAACTGACGGGCAATTATTAATGGATAAGCGAAAACCGAAAGACAAAGCAAAAGTCGGTATTATCGACTTGAACAACTATCGGAAGAATAAGAGCGAAGAGCGTCGTCGGGAATATGAACGAGTACTCTTTAATCGAATTCTTGGCGTATATAGCTTTGCTGAAAAGACGGGATTGCAGCACGTCGAAGTGCTCGATATCAGTTATTCGGGAATCAAGTTCCGCGAAGAGCGACCTGATCACCCATTGAAGGCAGAACAGAAAGTGGCTTTGCGTTTCTATTTTACGCCGAGCTCGTTTTTGCGTTTGGTTGTCGAAGTCAAACGCGTCATTCCTTACAAAGAGGAAGAGCGTGAAGGTTTAGAGTATGGCTGTCAGCTCGATAAAGCGACGAAGTCGTATGACGTGATTAGGCAGTTGATTTCGTTTATGTATAAGTATGCGGAGATTGCTTGCCAGGATCAGAATCCTCCAATGATTTGGTTTTAAACTAAGGATTCGCCCTGCGGGCGTTTCCATTTCGTCCACCCACCCACCCCCGACCCC
>JBBQIT010000369.1:0-4741 GCA_038325205.1 Bdellovibrionota bacterium | reverse complement strand
TTAAAGACGGACTCGGTTAAAAGTCCTCCCTCATCGTAGCCCACATATCCGGGAGGAGCGCCGACCAGTCTCGAGACAGCATGCTTCTCCATGTATTCGCTCATGTCGAAGCGAAGGAGTTCAGTGCCTAAAAGTTTGGCGAGTTGTTTACTCACTTCGGTTTTACCCACGCCGGTAGGGCCGGTAAAAAGATAGCAACCGATGGGCTTCCCTTTTCGACCCAGTCCGGTGCGAGCCAATTTAATGGCCGATACCAGCTGGGCTATCGCGTCGTCTTGACCGAAAATGACCGATTTGAGATCGGCATCCAAGGTCTTTAGATGAATGCGATCGCTTGCCGAGACCGAGCGCGCCGGCACTCCCGCAATGAAGGAAACCACTTCTTCGATGTCTTTTTCCTCGACGGTTACCATCTGTTCGGACTTCGCTTTAAGTCTCAGTCTAGCTCCTGCTTCATCCATGACATCGATCGCTTTGTCGGGGAGCGGTCGTGAGTGAATAAATCGCGACGAAAGTTCTGCTGCTGCGGTTATGGCCGCCGGTGTGTAGCGGGCGACATGAAACTCTTCGTATCGACTGCGCAATCCGTTTAAGATCTTAATCGTCTCTTCCACCGAGGGAGGCTTAATGTCGATGCGTTGAAATCGTCGTAGAAGTGCCTGATCTTTTTCTAAAGAGGATCGGAACTCTTTAAAAGTGGTCGAACCGATGCAGCTGAGGGTACGATTGACGAGACTTGGCTTGAGTAAATTTGAAGCATCCATCGATCCGCCGCTGACGGCTCCCGCTCCGACGATGGTGTGCATCTCATCGATGAAAAGAATAGCGTGCGGTTGAGATTCCAGCGCTTTGATGACGCCCTTCAATCGGTTTTCGAAATCACCGCGAAATTTTGTGCCTGCGAGCAGTGCCCCCATGTCTAACGAGTAAATGACCGCTTTCTGTAGTCGGGGAGGGACTTGATTCTTTACAATCCGAAGCGCCAGTCCGTCAGCAATCGCAGTCTTGCCGACACCCGGATCTCCGACAAGAAGGACGTTATTCTTGGTTCGTCGAGCTAGGATCTGCAGCACTCGCTCGATGATGTCATCTCGACCGATCAAAGGGTCAATAAGGCCCTGTTCGGCGCGATCGTTAAGGTTGATGCAAAAGCTTTTTAAAGGTGACCCTTTTACTTTGGTCTCCTGACCAGGGGCTGGAGCAGGACCTGGACCTTCACCTTCACCCATCTCTTCTTCTCCTTCGCCTAGGCTGGCATCTTCACTGGGGCCTACCCCGTGTGAGTAATAATTAACGACATCAAAGCGAGTGATTCCTTGCTGGGCCAAGAACACCACCGCAGGCGATTCTTGTTCCTTCATTACCGAGATAAGGAGATTTACGGTCGTGACCTTATCTCTATCGGAGCTTTGGACTTGAACGATCGCTCGCTGTACGACGCGATGGAATCCAATGGTCAAGGAAGGGGTGGAAGCGGCTCCCCCACCGTAAGAGATCTCAGCTTCTGGGAGTTTTGGCGAATGGGCTTCCATAAACTCTTCGAGTTGACGCTTTAAGCGGGGCATTTCTCCCCCGCACGCGGTAAGGACTTCCACCGCATCCCTGTCATCGGCGAGCCCCAGCATAATATGCTCTAGACTCACGTACTCATGACGATGATCGATCGCATACTTTATTGCGTTATTAATTATTTTTTCGACTTCGGGAGATAAGGTCATGCTTTCTCCACAGTGCATTTTAAAGGGTATTTGTTCTGCCGAGCATAATCATTGCACTGATAAGCTTTAGTCTCGGCAATTTCGTACGTATACACGCCAGCGATTCCGGAACCTTTGTGATGAATCTGCAGCATGAGCTGAGTCGCTTCGGCATCGTCTTTATGAAAAAACTTTTTTAGAACAAGAACGACAAAGTCTCGCGGACTAAAGTCGTCGTTTAACATGCGAACTTTATAAAAAGAGGGAGTTTTCGTTTCGGAACTCGGATGGACCAGGACGTGAGTGCTTTCATCCGTTCCCGCGCCGCCTTCGCCATCGCCGTTGTCGTTTTGGCCATCGCCTTCGCCGAGTCGTGGAATGATGCAGTGTGGCAATTTAGTTTGAATTTCTAGTGATCTAGCCATGCGAGTAACTCCTTCTTTTAGTTTGGGCATCCAGGAAAGCCGAGTCAAGGGAGGCTAAAAAAGCCTTATTCTACGGTAAGCTGCAGCTTCGAAATTGACGCGCCTAAGATAGCTTCGAGCTTGTCCCCGACCTTTAGTGGCCCCACCCCGGAAGGAGTTCCTGTAAAAATCAGGTCGCCTGGTTGTAACGTGAACACTTTAGCTAGGTGAACGAGCAGTGTTGGAATCGAAAAAATCATATCGTTAGTATTTCCCTGCTGCCTCACTTGGCCGTTGATGGAGAGTGAAAACGTCAAGGGCAGCTCTTCTTTTACAACAGGGCTTACGGGAGCAAACGAGGGGAAGCCCTTGGAAAGCGTCCATGGCATTCCTTTTTTCTTGGCTTCATCTTGAAGATCGCGAGCGGTCACATCAATTCCGACCGCGAAACCCGCAACGATGGACATTGCATCGGCCTCCTCTAGTGAACTCACCAAATGGCTGATGGCGACGACCACTTCCAATTCGTGATGAACGTTTTGGCTCTCTTTAGGAAGCTTTATTTTTTCTCCCGAACCACACAAAGCACTTAACGGTTTTAGAAAAACGATAGGTGAAGTGGGACACGCATTCCCCAGTTCTTTAGCGTGATCGGCATAGTTTCGTCCGATGCAATAGATAGTGCGAGGAGCGATTGAAAGGCCTGGAATGGACGTCATCATAGGAGAGGGAATTTAGCCCATCGTGGGATTGATGTCATGCGACTTAGTGGAGTTCTGCTTCCGTCGACTTTCTGCTTTTTTCTTTTCGAGGAAGTATCTTTTTTGCATGAGCTTTCTCGATGAGGCTTTTAGCGTTCGCCAGAGAAGGTCTTGAAACTTCAGAGCCCGAAAGTAAGCGCGCAATCTCTTTGGCGCTCTCTTCGTCAGACAACCGAACCAGCGAAGTCTCTGTCCGTTGTCCTTTCACTTTTTTCGAAACTAAAAAGTGGGTATCCGCATAAACCGCGACTTGAGGAAGATGCGAAATACAGATGACCTGGAATCGCCCGGCCAGCTCTTGCATTTTCTTTCCGACCACATCCGCCACTCTTCCCGAAATTCCAGTGTCGATTTCGTCAAAAACCAAAACGCAGGTTTCAGCGTCTACGGCGAGGCTTCGTTTAAAAGCCAACATGATTCGGGAAAGCTCTCCGCCCGAAGCGACTTTGGAAAGGGCCATTAGATTTTCGCCCTTATTAGAAGCCAACATGAATTGGGCTTTCTCTGCCCCAGAATCGCTGACTTTAGATAGATCTTGGCTCAAGCCATCCCACCAGGTTTGCAATGATTCGCCCAGAGGAGTGAGATCGATCTCGGGAAGATGCCGTTGCACGGGAGAGAGCTCGATTTCAAAACGGGAGCCAGGCATGGCTAGGTCATGAAGTTCGCCTTCCACCGATTTTTTTATGGAAGCGGTGGCCTTCTGCCGGGCCTGAGTTAAATCACGGGCCGCGCCTACCAGCTCTTTGGTTTTCTTAGTTAGGTCTTCCAGAGTGTCTTGGATCTGCGCCGCTGCGGATTCTAAAAATGCTAATTCAGTCTCCAGCCGCTCCGATTCTGCTAACAGGGAAGGCAGGTCTCTCACTGAGTGTTTACGAAAGAGGTCTTGGTAGTCGAAGAGGCGCTTCTGAGCGGAATCTAACTCCGCTTCGTCTACGTCAAACCCACCCGCGAGTTTTTCTAGTTCATAATTGAGATCGTCTATTCCTGCTGCTAGATCTTCTGCCCTGCCGCCTAGCGCTTGTAGTTCGGGGTCGGCCGACTTTGCCTTTCGGCCCGAGAGGATCTTCGCGCACTCCCGAACGGAAGCCGCCACACTGTTAACCCCATCTCCGCCCAGGCAGGAGAGGGACTTGTTAAGAGTGTCCCGTAATTCCACTGAATGTTCCGAACGTTGAAGGAGGCCAGAGACACGCTCAAAGTCTTCCGCCGAAGGGGCGAAGTTCTTAAGGGCCTCCATTCGAAACGTCAGATAGTCACGGTCTTTCTGGCGGTTTTGAAAAGTATTGAGGAGCGTTTCCAGTCCTCGAATCTTTTCATGGCAGGCCTGGTTCAAACGCTCGACCCGCTTTAAGGGGTTTTGATCTTTTAAGAAGGTGTCTACGTACCCCATGTGTTCGGAGGGGTTCATCATTCGCTGATTTTCGTGTTGTCCAAAGACGTCTACGAGATTGGCTCCCAATTCCCTTAATGGCTGGTTGGTGATGACGACATCGTTTACCCAGGATTGAGATCTTCCTTTCGCGGTGATTTGCCGGCGCAATACGATGTTAACGCCGGTTTCGTCTTCTTCAAAAGGAACTCCGAGATTTTCCAGGGTTACGAGCGAGGCGTGGACTTTCGGAACGCGGAACTGGCCTGTGATCATGGCTTGAGGAGATCCCTGACGAACGGCATCGGGACTGGCTTTGGCGCCCATCAGGTAGTTCAGGGCTTTGATCAGAATGGATTTACCCGCTCCGGTCTCTCCCGTTAACACGTTAAAGCCGTGAGAGAGGTCGATATCCAATGAATCGATGATGGCCAGGCCCTGAATACTGAGATGATTTAGCATAGTGTCTTCTTAAAATTCTTTCACCGAAGCTAGCATGGGCAATTT
>JBBQIT010000368.1:0-4757 GCA_038325205.1 Bdellovibrionota bacterium | reverse complement strand
GCGCCGGGTGTCACTGAGGTGCTTAGCGCCGGGTGTCACAGTGGCGCGAAGCGCCGGGTGTCACAGAGGAGCGAAAGCGACGGGTGTCACAGAGGAGCGAAGCGCCGGGTGTCGCAGAGGAGCGAAGCGACAGGTGTGATTATCAAGCGACGCGGTTTACGTTCTTAGGTTGGGTAACATCGTAAATCTTTTTCTCTACAAATAGCTCATATAACACGGGATCTAACTTACCTTCGGCAACTTCCGAGGCCAAAATATCGATGGCTCGCTCCGTCGGAACGGCTTCTTTATACCAACGGTCGGCTGCAGTCAGCGCGTCGAAGATATCGGCTATCGTCATAATTTTGGACTGGAGCGGAATCTCATGCGACGTCAAACCCCGAGGATATCCCGTGCCGTCTAACTTTTCATGATGGCCGTAGGCAATTTCAGGCAAATGCTTGAAGTCCTTGGTCCATGGAATCATTTTCAAAAATTGATACGTGTGACGAACGTGTGATTCGATCTCAAGACGCTCGTTTTCCGTTAGAGAGCCGCGTCTGACCGAAAGCGCTTTGTATTCGTCTTCGGAAAGCAGAGCAATATTTTGTCCGTCGGGAAGCTGGAGCTGTTCGTTTCGAATCCGATCCAAAGCTTCCATGTTTTCTTTTTTCAACACGGCGGGCTCATTAGCAGCCAAAATGATCTGCCAGTAGATATCGATCTCTTGCAGCTTAAGCATGTATTCTTTTTCAGCGACTTCGCTAACACTTCCTCGAAGTCTCTTCTCGAGATAAGTGATCTTCGCTGCTGCTTTACAAACTTTGATTCGTTCTTTGATGCCGTCTAACTGCCAGGCATAAAGCTTCTTCGCTTTAACGAGAACTTCCTCACGAACACCAATCTTTCCGAAATCATGGAGGAGTGCTGCGTACTCGAGCTCACGAATCTCTTCTTCCTTAAAGCGCACCGATCGATAAATTCCGACTTCGCACTCTGTCGTGGCACGAGCCAAAGCGACCGAAATTTTTGCTACCCGCTCCGAATGACCACCAGTGCTGGGGTCGCGAGATTCGATGGCGGTAATAGAAGCGCGAACAAAGCCTTCGAACAGTCTTTGGATGTCGGCGTATAAATCTACGTTTTCTAAACAGATAGCAGACTGAGTCGCAAAAGAAGCGAGAAGGCTACTGTCTTCTTCGTCAAATTCTGTAATCTGCAACGACCCTTGCATGTTCAAGATGTTCGATTTCTTGTTGGTTAATTGCAGGATAGCAACAATTTCATTGCGGCTATTCTTAAAGGGGATCGTAAGCATGGACTTCGTGTGATTCTCTTTGAAGTGATCCATGCCTCGCTGCAATTGAGGCAAAGTCAAAGGACGCAGTTCGTTTACGTCGGGTATATTTAGTGTCTTCCCGGTAAGGGCCACATATCCGCAAACACTGCTCTCCGAAACTCTGAGATGCAAAGGCTTTACTTTTACTTCAGCAATTCCTTCCGCTACGATTCGAAGCCGGAAGCTAAGCTCTCCGTCAGTCTCTTGAATCATGTAAAGCGTTCCGCTCTCTGCAGACGCAAGTTCCATCGCTTTCACCAGAATGGTCGCGAGCAATCTTTCTGGCTCTCGCTCTGCTGATAAAGCGATAAACGTTTCGTTGAGTTTCTGAAGAGTCTTTTGGTTTACGCGTTGACCGCGATCATCGGACTTGGCTAAGAGGCGGCTCGTTCGAAGTAAAAAGAGGTCGGTCTGTTTTCTAAATTCTTTTTCAGGGACCGCATCCAAGAGCTCAGTGACGTCATACGACGATCTTAAGAACATCACGGGGTCGTTGCTCATCACCACGACGCCGAGTCGCGCAACGACACCGGTTCCCGATCGCTTTCGTAAAAAGTCTACCGTCTGAGAAAAATCACCTTCGCTAATAATGAGAAGACGTCTTCCGGGTAGACCAGTATCTTGCTGCAAAGCCAGCCAAACCGCATCGTCATCGGAGGCAACGACATACTTCCATTCCTTAGGAATGATCAGTTTGCGAGTGAGAGCTCCCTCCCGAACGATGATGAGGGCTTGACGCGAAATGTCGTTTTTTGAACTAGGCATGGATGGACCTAGTCTTTTATCGGAAATAAATTGCGCAGAACTTAGCTTATTTACGAGTTACTTGCCGAACGACGCGTTCAAGAATTGGCCATTCAGAATCGGGGTCGGCCCATTCTTTTCCCCAGTCAGTTCGTTCCTCTTCAACTTCAAGGTGAGGTCCCGTCAAAAAGACGTGCCCTTGGCCGTAATCGAAGAGAATCATAGCGGGTTCATGAATGACTTGAAACTGAGCGAGAACAGAAATGTGCTTGCGCGCCGCTTCTTCCGCGGTGTACCGAAAAGAAGGGCCTCCTAATAATGCGATGCGGAATATAGACGCAAACCCTGTCGTAATTGCGCTCGGAAGAAAATCAAAGTCCATCATCCCTTCGATGAAAGGCTTGGTTTCCATGGCCGTCCCATCGTAAGCGGTACCATCGAGTAGCCCAATGCCGTAGGGTCCAGTCGCCACACCACCGAGCCTCTGGGAGGTCGCATAGAAGGCACCGGCACAAATACCGACGTAACCTCCCCCTTGATCGACGAACTCTCGAATGCGTTTGGCACCCTCATCGCCCAATTCATTCAGGTATTCCCAAGATTCTCCTCCTGGCATGACAAGTATCGAATAGTCCGCTGCCAAAAGTTCTCTCGATAAGATGCCCGCGGCCGTCACCTCACGATACGAAACCCCATGCTCTCTAAAAAACATCTTCAGATGCTCTTTGCCGACATCCCAAGTTCCGTTACCTACATAAAGCGCGACTAAGGGCGCCTCGCCGCGTTGAATAAATTCACGAGGAAGCGGCTTCCCATGAAACGTCAGCTTCTTGTGCATCTTCGATTCCGGCCACTCCGCCGAAAACGCCGACGCCGTAAAAAGCGCATAAATGATTAGAAGAATAAAATACCGAATGAAAAGATATCCCCGTTGTCCCATCGGAGAAATTTAGCAGGGAATGTTGCAGGAAGAAACGGAATGATTTGAAAAATTACGACCTCTTGCGGGCCCCTAGCCCATGAGGCCGCAAGCCTCCAAAAAGCAAAAAAAGGAAAAAAATCCAGAAGCGACAGAGTTTTTCCAACTTAGGATCGAAACAGAAACCAGGTCGAAACGACCGATAAAAGAGACCTCGGTCTCAGTGGGAAAATCCTCATCAAGTCTAAAGACGCCTTCATGAGACAGATCTTCTCACCACCACCCGCATGGGAAGTTCGGTACTCACCTGAGCGAAGCGACAGCACGTATTAGTCGCGCGACCAGTAAACCATGAGGTGGTTTATGTCCGGACACAAAAGGATAGTCTCTAAAATATTCCCGAAATAAATTGTTTTGTCGTCGTATTTTTATTGATTTGATTTCTGGCTCGCCGTATAAAATATCTCGTTATCGACGATAAAGGAGTGCTCATGGAAACAGCAAATGACCTTTATCAATTAGCAAAAGTTAGAGCTTCTAACTTTCGAACTTCCCAGAAAGAACTTTTAGAAATCTTAATCCGCATCGATAGGCATCAGATATATCGAAAGTTTGATTATCCTTCTCTTCACGATTACTGCACCCTTTGGCTGGGACTTTCCGAGGGAGAAGCCTATACGTTGTGTGGCATCGCCAAGAAGTCACACGAGATCCCCAAGATGAAAACCCTAATCGATGAGGGCAAGCTTCATGTTTCCAATGCTAGACGAATAGTAAAATGGATTACTCCCGATAACCAAGAAATGTGGCTGGAGAAGGCCTCTACGCTCACTCAGAATGAACTTCGAAGAGAGATTGTGACTCGCTATCCTGAAGCAGAGGACAAAGAGAGGATTCGACCCATTACTAAAGCCCGATCTCGACTTGAACTTGGAATTTCTAAGGACCTGGAAGGAAAACTTAAGAAGCTCTGTGACCTTCTTTCCAAGAAGAAGAAACGTAGTATTTCGATGGAAGAAGCTTTGGAATTTCTCACCGACAGCTTCTTAGAGAAGCATGATCCGGTATCTATAGCCGAACGGAGTTTGTGTCCGGACACAAATGAAGTGCCCAAGCCTGGTCGATTCACTTCGGCACAAACAAAACATTTGGTGAACTTGCGAGATAGGGGGCAATGTACCTTCAGATACCCCGATGGAATGCGCTGCAAGGAAACGCGATGGACCGAGCGCCACCATGTGCAGCATGTCGCTAATGGAGATCTTAGCATCAGTGGTAACTTAATGACCCTCCGCCGTGCAGTTTGACGAAGCGGGGAAACTGCTATTTTGCAAAACGGTCCAAGGATCCTACGGCGATCCCGACAAATTGAACTGGTACCAATATTTTTAGTGGGGTAGCCGCTCCGTCCAAGCGGCTACTGCCTCGGCGCCAGCCTTTAGAAAAGCTGCCTTGTGTCCGCCATCCAAAGTCATAACACTTCCCTTGCCCTTCACAACAAAGAGCTCAGCATGTTTGCGGGTAGACACTTCTTCCAAATAAGCGTCTCCACGACCGATGGTAAAAAGAACGTGTTGGTTAGCCATCTTTTTTCTCGTTGACTCGACTGAGGGAAATTTAGGCAACGGAACCGGGGCCTTTCTATCGATAGCGTCGAGAAGCGGATTGATCCAAGCGACTTCGCCTTCGATGCGAGAGCTGGTCCACTCTTCATCAATCATCCACGGTTCAAAAGGAACCCTCTTCACCACCACTTTGCCGATGGTACGGTCGGTA
>JBBQIT010000367.1:0-4759 GCA_038325205.1 Bdellovibrionota bacterium | reverse complement strand
GGAGCTTTTTCATTCCGAACACGCCAATGTGCAACCGCACTCTGGCTCGCAAGCCAACATGGCGGTCTACCTCGCGTGCCTTTCGCCGGGCGATACGATCTTAGGAATGAATCTCTCCCATGGGGGACATTTAACTCACGGTTCGCCGGTAAACTTCTCGGGAATGCTCTTTAAAGTAGTCTCGTATGGAGTCAGAGAGAGCGACCACAGAATTGATTACGATCAGGTTCGAGAATTGGCTAAGAAAAATCGCCCGAAGATGATTGTAGCGGGCGCAAGTGCCTACCCACGTACGATTGATTTCGAAGCTTTCGGCAGCATCGCCAAAGAGATCAACGCGGTTCTTTTTGTGGATATGGCGCACATTGCGGGCCTTGTCGCCGCTGGCGTTCATCCCTCGCCAGTACCCTACGCTGATGTGGTGACAGCCACGACTCATAAGACGCTTAGAGGCCCTCGCGGCGGACTTATCCTCTCTAAGGAAGTTCACCGCACCAAAGTTAACAGCCGAATCTTTCCCGGTATCCAGGGCGGACCCTTGATGCATGTGATCGCCGCCAAAGCGATTGCGTTTAAAGAAGCCGCGACCGATGACTTTAAGACGTACCAAAGAGCGGTGGTGATGAACGCCAAAGTCTTGGCCCAAACCCTAATGGAAGATGGTTTTACATTGGTGAGCGGTGGTACGGATAACCATTTGATGCTTATCGACTTAAGAGACAAAGACATCACTGGAAAAGACGCCGAAATCCGCCTCGATAAGGTGGGTTTGACCGTAAACAAAAACACGGTTCCTTTCGAGACCCAAAGTGCCTTCATTACCAGCGGCATCCGATTAGGCACCCCGGCAATCACGACTCGTGGTATGGGTGAGGCCGAAATGCGTTGGTTGGCACATCTAATTACACGGACGTTGAAAACAACGGACGAAGAGGAGCTTTCGAGAATTCGAAAGGAAGTAACGACGACGTGCTTCCGATTCCCGATTTATGAAGGATTATGAGAGGAAGCCGGCGGAAAGCTCGCGAGGATGCCCTACAGATTTTGTATCAGTTGGACGTTAACCACGGATTACAAGCAACACACGGCCTTACCTATTTTCAGGACCATTTTGCTAAGGAAAAGGTGACCGACGAATTCACCCAGCGCCTAGTCCTAGGCGTTGCTGAAAACCTAAGTGCTATAGATACCCTAGTAGAAAAGACTTCAGAACATTGGCGCACGGAGCGTATGGCCGTGGTGGATCGCAATATCTTGAGATTAGGGGCCTTTGAGCTCTACTATTGCGATGACATCCCAGCCACCGTTTCCATCAACGAAATGATCGAAGTCGCTAAGCAATTCGGGTCGGAAAATAGCGCCTCTTTCATCAATGGCATCCTAGATAAGCTAAAAGCCGGGCTAAACCGGCCGACCAAAGCCCCCTAATAGCCGGCTTTGGCTAGATCCCTTCGCCGAAAACGGCTCGGGACAGTCGCTTCGCGACTGCTTTGTCTCCTTTGGCCTTTTGAGATAGACTCTTCACAGTGAAAATCGAGAAAATTTCGTATTCAGAGGCTGATTCCGAAAAGATACTGGCGGAGGCCTGCGATTGCCTTTGGGTGTCTTTCCACGGACGCAAATCCTTAGGCCCTTTAGAGAGCCGTGCCTTGCAGTGCGTAGATTGGAAAATGAGTGGTCTCATTTCCCGCTTTGTTCAAGAGGGACAGTTTAAAAATAAGCAGACAACTTTTATTCCGACGATGAGCCGAATCCCCGCGGGTTATATCGCGCTCGAATCCGGAGGAACGCCTGACTGGGAACTCTTTCTTCAGAACTGTGCTGGCCTTCAATGGAAACGGGTTGTGTTCTTGTGTGAAGACAAAGCGGCTACCAAACTTTTTGAAAAAGAACTTTCTAAACTTCCCAAAAAGAATTTCCCTGAAGAGTGCTTGCTCGTGAGTGACGGGTAAGCATGGCTAATCGTACTTTTAATGACCCCATGGCTCCCGATGAAGCCGAACGCGTGCTTATGGTCGGCGTTCAACTTAAGGCGGATTCGGAAGAAGAGATCGACACTTCCTTGGATGAACTGCAACGGCTAATCGACACTCTGGGGGGTACTGTTGTCGGGCAATTTATCCAAAAGCGTGAAACGCCAAGTCCCGCGATGTATATCGGCCGCGGCAAAGTAGAAGAGATAGCCGGCAAAGTAAAAGAAATGGACTGCTCGCTCGTAGCTTTCGATAACGAGCTTAGCGGCGGCCAACAAAAGAATTTAGAAAAAGAATTGAAATGCCGAGTCGTTGATCGGACGGGCATTATCTTGGACATTTTCTCGAAGCACGCTCGTACTAAAGAAGCTAAACGACAAGTCGAGATGGCACAGCTTGAGTATCTTTCCTCCCGCTTAAGCGGTCGATGGACTCACTTTGAACGTCAAAAGGGCGGTATCGGCCTAAGAGGACTGGGCGAGAAGCAGATCGAATTGGATAGACGTCAAATCCGCGTTCGCATCACTCGCTTGAAGCAAGAGATGGAACACACCGCTCGCGAGCGGGCGACTCAAAGCGGCCATCGGGATCGTTTTCTTCGAGTCGCGATTGTCGGTTACACCAATGCCGGAAAATCAACCGTGATGAACAACCTCACCACGGGTGAGGTCTTGGTCGACGATAAGCTTTTTGCGACGTTGGATTCGACGGTCAGAATCATCGATCCCAAAACTCGCCCGCCCATTCTTTTGAGTGACACCGTAGGGTTTATTAAAAAACTGCCTCATGGACTAGTCGCTTCATTTCGATCTACTTTGCGGGAAGTGATCGACGCCGATCTTCTGCTTCATGTGGTTGATCTGTCGTCTCCAAACTATACCGATCAGATCGAAGTGACCAAAAACGTTTTGGATGAAATTGGGGCTGGCGATAAGCCGGTGATGCTCGTTTTTAATAAGTCCGACTTAGTAAAAGAGGTCTACCTACCCAAGATCTTGGAGCGTAGTTACATCGACAGTTTAGTCGTTTCCGCCAATCGACCGGAAGACATGAAGAGACTTCGAGATACCATCTACGAATTTTTTGAAAGAGACATGCTGGAGCTTGAGCTAACCGTGTCTTACCAGGACACTTGGCTTCAATCTCAAATTCATGAATACTCGAAAGTGCTAGAGAAGAACTATTTGGAAGAGGGCGCTCGGTTTAAGATTCGCATAATGCGCGCTGACGCCAATTGGCTTCGTCTTCTTGACCGAGTAGCGCCAAGTCCTAAGGCAGAAGGAGAAAACGCATGACACCCACTGGAGACACGGACGCTGGACTTACGATCTTTGTCCTCTCAGATGGAACGGGGGAAACCGCCGATCAGATGATCAAAGCGGCGCTTGTTCAATACTTGCGAGATGGCCTAAAGATAGTTCGGTATAAAAACATTCGAAACGAAGCCCAGGTCGCCAGCATTTTCGAAGAGGCCCACCAGGTAAAGGGTGTGGTCATCTACACGGTAGTCTCGGATCAATTGCGCGTTTTCATCAAAGACTTGTCTGAACGATCGAACGTTCCTTCGGCCGATCTCTTAGGACCGCTGTTGGGAGTGCTGTCCCAATTCTTGAAAAAAGACCCTCATTCCAAACCGGGTCTTTTCCACCAAGTGAACGAGTATTACTTTAAACGAATTGAAGCGATCGAATTCACCGTCAAGCATGATGACGGCCGTTATGCCGACAATCTAGAGCTTGCCGATATTATTTTGGTGGGGCTATCTCGCACGAGCAAGACGCCGCTTAGTGTTTATTTATCCTACAAGGGCTGGAAGGTCGCCAACGTTCCTGTCGTCTCGGGCATCCCTCTTCCGGAAAAGTTATTTCAGACCGATCAAAGAAAGATCATCGGGCTTATTATCGATGGAACTACTTTGGTGGGTATCCGAAGAGAAAGACTTATCAAGATGGGAGAAGATCCCACGGGCAACTATGCAAGCCTTGAGCATGTTTTAGAAGAGATAGACTACTGCAAACAGCTCTATCGTAAAAATCGTCGTTGGCCTGTCTTCGACGTCACGGGAAAAGCGTTGGAAGAGACCGCCACCGAAGTCGAGAAGTACATTCGAGCAAGTATACCCGAGAAGTTCTCAGGCGGCGGCCCCTAGTCCTTTTGTCAGCAAGTCGTTATCGAGTCGCTACCGAACGAAGCGGTATTGCTTCGTCTTGAATCGCTCTATTTAAATAAGCCTCCAACTGCGGAAGTAGTTTCGTCTCCTCGGCAAAAGTAGCTAAGGTGACCATGGCTAGCTCGCGGGCTTTTTTTGTATCGATAGTCCCCAAACCAAATTGCTTGCCCAAAGCCTCTAGCGAAGCCACGGCGTGTGACCTAGCTTTCAGAATGTTCAGCCGAAGTGCTTTCGCTTCTTCGGCCGGAAGGCCAAGTAATACCGCGTACTGTTCGAAAGGCCGATAAAGATAGGCGAAGTAACGCTGTCTGGGATCCTCTACTTCACTTTCAGGAATAGACTTCATCAACATACTTTGCACGGCAGGAGAAAAAGCTCTTTCAAAGATATTGGGGTCTAAAACTTTTAAATCGAAGAACCTGTCGAAGGATAGATAACCTACCTTCATTAGCTTTTCTAAAGTGTGCACTTCCTCGAATAGGGTCGGGAGACTCTTGTGAGCGCTCCGCACTTCAAATCCCCACCGCACTAAATTATCTTGCAAAATTTCCGTGATGGGAGCCAGGCGATTTCCATGAATGAGACCACCCCCGGAGCGCCAGCGACGAGTCTTATT
>JBBQIT010000366.1:0-4760 GCA_038325205.1 Bdellovibrionota bacterium | reverse complement strand
TTGGGTGATATCGGTTCGGGCGATATATCCTCCCTGAGGCTTACTCTTGTCGGGACTGCCTTTTTCAAAATTAACCGACGAACCCGCGACAAGCGTCGTCGAATCAGGCCTGAATTGAAAAAGAAGGGCAATGTAAGAGGTTTGCTTCGCCAAGCACTCTTCTTCGGTCTCACCTTTTACAAACTGTCTCGTGCCAGTGGTCGACATCACGTTGATCTCGAAGTTGTCCACGAAATCGGCCATCACCCCCAAACCTTCCAAACCCTGGCGGTCTTCGGGACGAACCTTATTGAGGTCCATATTTAGTCCCGCCGAACTTCGGCAGGTAAGCAGTTTGTGAGTGGTCTGAGCCTCCGTCAGGAGGGGAGTGGTGGATAGAATCGAGAATACCAACGTCATCAGGAACCGGGGAAAACGCATCGTGGACTCCTTCTCTATAAGATCCACCTCTCCCTTTTATAATGCAAAGCGTCAACAGCAGAGTTTCTTGAACTGTGTCTCCTGTGCGCTTGACGGTGAATGCGAGGCTAATTCGGGGCCCCCGCCGGGTCTGTACTATAGATTTTTTATAAAACTGATCCCTTTCATCAGAATTCGCTGCTCTCGATAAGTCATAGGAATGGATCACGACAGATTTTAATGGACGGTGAAAGTGCCTCACTGCCGTCAAAAGATACCGACTACTAAATCTGGCCGTTTGGCCCTTATTTGACTATTATCCTTCGCCAAATGGCGAAGCACCGTAAGAAAGCAAATAAGGGTTATTTCATCTCGTTCGAGGGCGGAGAAGGCTCTGGGAAGTCGACTCAAATGCGTCGATTGGTCTCTTGGCTGGAAGGCGAAGGGGTCACCGTTGTCGTCAGTAAAGAGCCCGGCGGAACCGAAATTGGACGAAAGATCCGAGAGATATTACTTAACCCCGAGACTAAAGGGCTAACCTCACGTTCAGAGCTTCTCCTTTATGAAGCCGACCGAGCCCAGCACGCCGAAGAGGTTTTACGACCAGCTCTTCAAGACGGAAAAATTATCGTAAGCGACCGGTTTGCTGATTCCTCGACCGTTTATCAAGGCATGAGTCGGGGGCTGGGACGAAAGTGGGTGGAGACGCTTAACCACTTCGCCACCGAGGGCATCCAGCCGGACATTGTGATTCTTCTCGATCTGCCGGAGAGGATCGGCCTTAAAAGAATCCGAAGCCGCCTAAAGAATGACGTCTGGTTGGGTGGGGTGCGTCGCAAAGTAAAATTGGACCGCCTTGACGGGGAAAAGCAATCCTTCCATCGTCTGGTTCGCAGAGGCTTTTTATCGTTAGCTCGCCTCTACCCTAAGCGCTTCGCGGTTTTGGACGCCCGAAAGTCTGAGACCGAGCTAGCTTTAGAGATTCAGTCTTTGGTAAAAGCTAAACTGAAACGGAGAGACCTTTGGTAGGGCACGACACCGCATTAGGAATTGAAGGGAACGCTGAAGCCCAAAAGCGCCTTCGCCAGTACCTTGAAGGCGGACGAATTCACCCAGCAAGTATTTTAGCCGGCCCTCGTTCTAGCAATAAATTAGGTCTTACCAAGAACATCGCCAAATTTTTACTTTGTCCCAAACGTGGGCCCAAGGGCTTTTGTGGCCATTGCTCCACTTGTGATCGAATTGAACGCGATACCCATCCTGATGTGATCGTATGGACAGACGCTTCCCAAGATTTAATTAAGATCGATACGGTTCGCGACCTTTGCCACCAAATGTCGCTAACTCCGGTAGAAGGCGAAGTGCGCGTCTGTATCATTGATGAATGTCACCGCATGAACGCCGCTGCGGCCAACGCTTTTCTAAAAACTTTGGAAGAGCCAGGACCAGGACGGTTTTTTTGGCTTTTGACCTCACAAATGAGCTCGCTATTACCGACGCTTCTTTCTCGCTGCCTCAAATTTATTTTGAAGCCCGAGAAAGAGCTGACCGCGGAAAGTCCTGGGGTAAGTCCTGAGATCGCGAAGCAGGTCACTGACTTCTTAAAGACTCGCAGTATTTCCGACGTCGTAAGCCAGCTCGATACCAAAGAAGAGGTTTTGGGGTTTGTAACGCAATTGCAAACTCATTTGCGCCAAGAAGTATTGTCCGGAAAGCATTTTTTCAATTATTCGTCCTTAAATCAATTCGATGAAGCTCTGGCACTTGAGGGTAGTTTGCGTTCAAACGCCAACTACGGTTTAATGCTAGAGAGTTTTCTCATCCGGAACTTTTCATGAACGAACCCTATTACATTACAACACCGATCTACTATGTGACTGATGTTCCCCACATTGGGCATCTTTATACTACCGTCGCGGCCGATATCATGGCCCGCTACCAAAGGCTGATGGGAAAAGACGTTTGGTTTCTGACCGGCACAGACGAGCACGGGCAAAAAATTCAAAAAAAAGCGAAAGAACAAAACGTCACGCCTCAAGAATTGGCTGACAGGGTTGTCGAACGCTACAAAGAAGCTTGGAAGTTCTACGACATCACCTATAACGATTTTATTCGCACTACCGAGGAACGGCATAAAAAAGTAGTTACCCAATACGTTAAACAGTTAATGGAAACGGGGGATATCTACTTAAGCGAATACGAGGGGTGGTATTGCGTTCCCGATGAAAGCTATTGGACCGAAACCCAAGTCGTCGATGGCAAATGCCCTGACTGCGGACGCCCTGTCGAAAAGCTGAAAGAAGAAAGTTATTTCTTCAAGATGTCAGCTTATCAAGACAAGCTCATCCAGTACATCGAAGACAATCCTAAGTTCATCATGCCCGAAACTAGGAAGAATGAAGTCTTGGGATTTGTGAAGCAGGGGTTGAGAGATATCAGCGTCAGTCGAACTACGATCAGCTGGGGCATTCCTATGCCTCCCGATCCAAAAGCTAAGAAAGAACATAAGATCTACGTTTGGTTCGACGCTTTAACGAATTATATTTCGGCGCTAGATCCAGGAACCAAAGATTCAAATTTTGAGAAGTTCTGGCCTCACGCGATTCACCTGGTGGGAAAAGATATATTGCGATTCCACGCGGTATATTGGCCCACTTTTCTAATGGCGCTAAAACTTCCTTTGCCCCAACACATCATCGCGCATGGTTGGTTAACGGATTCCAATAAAAAAATTAGTAAATCGCTGGGAAATGCTATCGATCCTATTTCGTTGGCTAACGAAGTCGGGCTTGAAGGGGTTCGCTATTTTCTCTTCCGAGAATTTGTCTTCGGCATGGACGGCGAATACACAAAAGAAGTGGTCTATCAAAGGATCAACTCTGACCTAGCGAATGACTATGGTAACTGCGTAAATCGTCTAGCAACCATGATCGAAAAATACTTAGGCACCGATCCGATTGCCGTGAAAGAAGCGCTGAAACATGATTCAGAGCTAAAAACCTCGGTAAACGAGAATGCTCCCCAGTTCCATACCGCTTTAGGCGACTTCGCTTACAGCCGCGCGCTAGAGAGTGCTTGGAGAATTATCTCTTCGGTAAATAAATATATCGAAAACAGCGCGCCCTGGGCATTGGCCAAATCCAAAGAGCCAGCCGACCAACAGAGGTTGGCCCAGATCCTAATTCACTGTCATGAAAGTTTGCGTGTAGTCTCCCTGCTAGTGCTCCCTTTCCTTCCCGTTGCGGCAACTAAGGCCCTGGGATACTTGGGCGCCAACGAGAGCTTATCTGCAAAAGTTCCCATGGAATTTGCTCAGTGGGGAAAAGGGCCTGACAAAGTTTTACCTCGAAAAGGAGAACCGCTTTTCCCGCGGCTCGAATGGAAACCTACCGCTACATAGATACACACGCGCATCTTTCGATGCTGACTCATTCTCCTTTAAAGGAGATTTTAGAGCGAGCAGCCACGGCCAACATTACCAAGATGGTCACGGTTTCAACTGAACAAAGTAATTGGCAGCCTTGCAACGACTTAGCGAAAGCAAATGCCAACCTTTATTCGGCTTTAGGGGTGCACCCTCACGAAGCCCAACACTGGGCAGAATGGAAGCCAGAACTAGAGAAATGGTTTTTGAATAATAAGCCGCCAGAAAAATGTGTCGCGATTGGAGAAGCCGGATTAGACCTTCATTACAATCTATCTCCTCGAGAGGAACAGATTGTCTGCTTCGAAGATCAAGTTAAGCTAGCGAAAGATACGGATCTTCCCCTCATCATTCACTGCAGAAATGCTTTCCCTGAGCTGTACACCTCCTTAAAAAAGGTGGGCCTGGGGAAACGGAGCGCGGTGCTTCACTGTTTCACCGGAACTTACGAAGAGGCCAAGCTGGGCCTGGACATCGGATTGAAGATTTCATTTTCCGGAATTGTAACTTTTAAGAAATCAGAAGATTTGCGTAGGACGGCGGCGAAGCTTCCAGCCACTTCGCTCGTGATTGAAACTGACTGCCCTTACTTAGCCCCGATGCCTCATCGAGGGAAACCGAATGAGCCAAGTTATCTTCCCGAGACGGCGAGAGTACTCGCCCATGTCTTAAATATTCCGCTTAAACCGTTTACCGAACAGCTCTTTCAACAGTCGGTCGATTTTTTTGGGTTATGATAAACTGATTCGATGGATAGAGTCCTCATCATCGGAATATCTAGCTTCGTTGGGGCCAATCTGGCGTATTCACTGCGTCAGTATTATCGCGTCTCAGGAACGTACTCAAAAAATCATCCACGTTTAGATAACATTCAGCCGTTTCACTTCAATCTCACTCCGGGTTGCCCCATCCCAGATCTTATCAAGATGACTCAGCC
>JBBQIT010000365.1:0-4764 GCA_038325205.1 Bdellovibrionota bacterium | reverse complement strand
GACAGGGTTTTGGAGCCGCACGTTCAGGCTTTGGTATGTCGAATCCGTCTCTTCAGAATAATCCCTACTATCAGGTAGGTCCCAGCGCTCCGATGAACGGAAATAGAGCCTGGCAGGGTCAGGTTCGGATGCCCTAATGTTTCGCGGCATCTATTTTATCGCTATCGTTTTTCTTCTCTGCGGAAGTCTTTGGATTTCTCACGAGCGGCGATCTTTGGGGGAAGAGGGCATCGACTCTCAATCCTCGATAGCTTCGGTTAATCCCGATGTGATTAGTGAGCCTGTGGCGCCAACTATTACGCCGGTAAAGATCGAGTTCCAACGTGAAACTCCCTCGAGCCGCAATGAAGTTTCTCCTGACGATTCGAAAGAGCCGACAATCTCTCAATTACAAGAACGGTTTCAGGGACACGCCGGCGATCCTCACACCGAAGCGCTTGCCGAGAAGTTAGCAAAAGCAGAACCCAATTCGTATCCTACGGCAAAAGCGCTTGTCATCTCTCGCTTTCTGCATCTGACCGATCCCAAACACGGATCAATGACCAATGAGGAACTCGAATCAGTGCAAAACGCACTGTCACACGCTGAAGAGTTGGATCGCACACACAGTAAACAAGGCGACGACGAACTTTTGGATATGAAAATCGGTTTTACGGTTCTCGAAAGCGTAAAACAACATCGAAGCTGGCAAGAGATTTCAGATCAAATCGAACAGGTAGGGAGAACAAATCCTGAGAGTTCGACCGTCGCTTACTTCCAAGCTTATACTCAATGTCGTCGTGGCAATCGTCGTGAGTGCCTTGATTGGCTACAACAATCGGTCAATCACACCCATAACGATTGGCAGAAGCAATCACGCTTGCAACTCATGGCTCAGGTCCGTCAGGGGAATGTGGTCGGAGCTCCCTTTGTGATTCAAATGAGCAATCGACTCTCTGCGAACTAATCCATTCTTCAGTTAAATGTATCGCAAAAAGTATCCACACACCTTTTTTCATTATTGAGAGAGTTTGAAGATTGTATTCACTAAGACTGCTGGCATAGGCATTGCAGTTTTATTAGTAAGTTCGAGTCGCCCGACTAATTTAGGAGAGTTTGTGAGTAAAGGGACGTTTTATGTTATCTGCTGCCTGCATTTTTTGACGGTCGCCTTCGCCGAAACTCATTCGAAAGCCGGCCATGCCGTAGAGCAAGTACCGGCGGCTTGCCTGGAGGAGTACACGAAGTGGCAAGAGGCGTTTACGTCCTCGTCCCCTTTTGGCGCTGAAAAGAAGCTGCAAGACTTGTCGCTTGACGAGGCTGAATTTGAAATGCTCCTCTCCAAATCCCTGATGGTGAAAGGCGATATCATCGTTCGAATGGGTCGCGAGTACGAAGTGCTTCGGGACGGAAAAGCGATCAAAGGCAATGCGTTTCGCGTGAAAGTTAATCCAGATGATACGACTAATCATCAGGGGCTCGATGAGCGCTACAACTTATCCCGCGATCGAGATGCCCTATCTGCGGCAAGTTTGGCCCAGATGATCCGCAACAATCCCAAGGGAAATCTTTTGATTGCTGTCTTGGGAAAGTCCCACGTCATGGATTATTTTCTCATGGACGAGGCACCGCGCGCTGTGATGTACGGGGCGCAAAAAATTGATCAAGTTACTGAAAAATTTACCCGGGGCTTCGTGGAATTTTACAATTCCATTGATCCGAGTTTGAGACCGATGCTGCTTCCTTCGGTGGAACAGAACTTAGCGGCGTCGGGTGGGGCGACAACGATCATCGAGCCACGATTTGCTCGACACGACTATCAGCCGCTGTTCGAACTCGAGCTTGAAAAAGTACAAGAGGCCTCAAATCGATTGCCGATCTGGACGCCCAAATCGCTGATGGGAGGGGCGTCCAATCCCCAGGCTGCTGTGCTTTTGGTGGGTGAAAACCACTTCGTGGCGAATAGCGCTACATTGCAAAATATACCCTCGGGAAAGTGCCTCAAAGCGATGGGATTTACTTCGGTTACTTTCGTGAAAGAGGGATTGCCTCGGTTAGATCGGGGATACTCGCCGGAATTCATCGAAAGTATGTATACTCTGCGCAAAAGGTTATCGAACATTCGCTACGACGCTGGCGGAGGTAAGGAAATTCCGTACGTCGAGTTTCTGCAGACAATGAGCCCTAAATCCCTTGCTGTTGTTAAAAAAGGCTCGATTGAGGTTACCTCAGCCGAGACGACGCTGGCGGTGGCCCGAAGACTTTCCAAAGAAGAAATCCCAGTCCATTTCACGGGGTTTGAGCCGGGAAACTATCACGGCAAGGCCCACGTCGACGGCGAACCTTCTCAGAAATTGATGGGGACGCTGCGCCGTTGGGTAAAGGTAGATAAAGAGATACAAATCGTCCGCAAGGGATTGCTCTCTTCGGGAAGCACCGGTTTCTCTATGCAACTTTCGAAACTGTGGTCGGAGCGCGACGCGATCGAATCAGAGCTTGCGAGTTTTGACGTTATTCCCAAGCCCCCCTCAGGTAAAATCGCCGAGCCGTCTAAGCTTACGATTCAACTCAAATGAAGCGGTGCCCGTCGTATTTACGGTCTAAAAGGTAGCGACACTTGCCCGGGGCCTTTGAGGCGTTTCGCGCGACATGAATTTAATCTTGTAAAGACGGGGTGAACATCGAAGCCAAGTCCAACTCTTGTGCCGTTCGCACTAAAGAGGGATTGGAGCGATTGCCCTGGATTCTTCGAATCGCATCGGGAATCCATCGGTCGCCGACAGGACGATCTCCTTGGGGGTCTTTAACGACCACAGGAGCTGCGACAGGAACCGGACGCGATAATTGGGCGACCTTCATAGGAGCCTGAGCTGGGGCACGGTCTTTTTCAGCCGTAGCCACCATTTGAGAATCCCAAGCCGAAGCATCAAATTGTCGAAGCGTTGCGATATTGCGATTAACCGCTAAAAAGTATTTGAACCGGTTCTCGAAGCGAACCGAGTTGTAATAAGACCAGTAAGGAAGCGTTCCGCCTTGCTGGATCTGTCCGCGAAGACCCTTTAGGATCCAAGCTGCAAACATAAAGCTTTTGGAAGCCTTCTTAAGATCGTTGATCGATTGGTTCTTAAATTCTGCGACAAACTTTTTGTTCTTGAGCCACATTTTTCTGATTTGAATGATTCCGATTTCGCCAGCGGCACCTTCCGGAAGTGCTTCACGAAAGCCAGTTTCTTGTTGGGCGATGGCGATAAGTACCGTGGGCTCAACGCTGTACTTAAGAGCCGCGCGGTGAATGCCCATCGCGTACTCCAAATACTTTCCTTCTTCTAAATGAGGATTCACTACGTTAATGGCGTTAGCGATTTGAATCACCTCTTCCATTTCGATGCCTGAAAGGTGAAATTTCTTGGCGAGAGAAAGGGACGGCACGCTGATGATCAAAGTTGCAAGTATCAAGCTGAGACTATTTTTGAAGCTAACCATCTCTACAGATCTCCTCAGTGGGCGTATACAATCGATATCAGGTGTCAGGGATACTAATTGCAACCGTCGGGCCAGGGGCGGCTTGGAAAAACGCTGCAATTACGGGTGGGGAATTAGGCGCTATTCTGCCTGGAATCGTCTTCTTTTTTGACAGTGTGGTCTCCCAGTACACCCGATCCCTAAGATTCGTAGTACTTACCTTGACTGACCCCCATCGCCCCAAACTAGTGATTTGGACTGAAATCGATATCCCATTGAAATTACTTACAAAATCTCAATATTTTAACAGCCAAGTGTCTAGTTTTTGGTGGCCTTCTGTATACCCCGAGTACGGCAGAACCAGACTACACCTGGGCCAATGTTCACAAAAAGCATACAGATCAAAGTGGTTGGAACCCCTCATTTAACGAGAACTGAATTTTCGCGATTTTAAGGTCCCTTCTTATAAGGAGAAAAATTGGCAGACCGTATGCATTTAGTAATGGCGAAGGGGTTTAGTTATGGGGTTTTCAAATCGCGCGCTCGCGCTTTGGTTGGTAATGGGAGTTCCTGTGTTGGCTTTAGCCGAACATGGTGGCCCTCTGCCTGACTCAAGCGACGCTGGAGGCGGAGATAGCTACCTAAGTGCTCCCAGTTTCGGATCCGGTGCTTCCGGTTCTGATTCTGATGCGGGCGGCGGATCAGGTAATGGCGGAGGAGAAGCTGTCGTTTACGAGCATCTACTTCGGCAATGGGAAACCGATAACAATTCCAAACTAACTGCTCAAAATGTGAAGACACCTACGGGTGCGAAAGTCGTTATCACGAAACGTGTCGTTACCCAAACGACTAAGGCGGCGCAATCCCAGCAAAGTTTTTCTCCCCCGCGAGTTTCTAATAACGATCCGCTCGCTGCAGGAAATAGTAATCCGATTGTCGTAAATCCGAATGTTACGGTGTCTGCACCTAGCGTCACGATCATTGCCAACATCGCAACAAACAGTTCCCCTTCCAATGAATTTAAGAAACCAAAAGAAGAGAAGCCTGCGGTGGAGTCTAGAAACGACCGGGTCAAAGAAGTTTCCGCGATGAATCTTTTATGGCCGCAAAAGCGGGAAACCGAAGTTCCAAAGCCCGCCGCCATTGTGAATGGGGCGCCCGCAGGAAAACTTTCGGGAATGTTAGATAGTAATGGTTCGATCCGTTGGGAAAATGTGGCGAAGCGAGCATGGAAATTGTTGACGGCAAAAAAGGGTGAAGAATCGGAAGGTGATGCTATCGCTAGTGCCGAGTCAGCTACAGGAATTGAAGTGCCGATTGAGA
>JBBQIT010000364.1:0-4801 GCA_038325205.1 Bdellovibrionota bacterium | reverse complement strand
AGATCCATCGGACCACCTAAGGAAAAGCGTTTAAGTGCCGCATGAGGCCCGAAATCAAGTTTCGTAACTTTTTGTTTGGTATGAATACTAATAGAAGTAAGTGTGGGGAATATTCTATAGATAGTGAGGTCCTCCTCGGGTTTAACGAAAGTGACCTGGGTCTTTTGGGTCACGGGCTGTCTCAACGATTCGCAAACCCTTTGATTACCGAGCTTCTGTTTCTTTACGACTTTTTCGAAATTCAAAGCAATGAACTCATCGAACCAGGCGGGCCGATTTTTCTCCATACAACGAGTCATGAAATCAGCCGCAAAAACCGACTGGCTCAGGAACACGAAAACAAGCGAAACTAAAACTCCGAAGGCTCTCATTTCTTAAAGGTCCTCAAATTGGTAATTGAATTGTCAGCGTCCGTCAGCGCCGCCTCAAACTTGACGAAGAGCGAGCTGTAATCTTCAAAGGGCAGGCGTCCGGTATTCTCTAGCATCCGCCAACTATCATAATGGTGACGCAAACTACCCACCCAACTCTGAAGATTAGGTTGGCGGTCAAACGCCAAGTATAAATAAGTGAGGTCCTCTTGGATTCGATTGAGCGCGATACTATCGATGCTGTTTTCCGCAGGCTTCACTTTCGAGAGCTGCTCAAGCCCTTTCGTAACGGCGATTACGAATTCTTTGATGTCCCCCAGTAACATTTGATCGAACTCGGAGAGAATTCCCGATGTCAGACGAAGGCTCGACATGTATTCCTTCAACTGGCCATCATTCATCCCGTATGCCGTAGGAGCAAACCCTGCAAAACTAAACTCACCCGTGCCCCGAACGTACGAGCTGGTCTTATCCGTAATGATGTTGGTCGTATCCAAAGCCCATTGAAGAAAGCCAATGGTATCCCAATATTTTTCAAAGCACTTATCGAACATCTTCAGGACTTGAAAATGCGGCTTGTAGAAGAGCTTTTGAGCTTTGTACATTGCCTTGAAAGGCGGAATCACTTTGCCAATCAAAGTAGCGAAAGCATCCATTGTCTTTTCAATCGTTTCCCAAGAAGGTCCTGGATCCACGGGTTGAAATCTTGAGTTTACATTATTAAGAGACGAACGAATGCCGCTTAGGCCGAAAGCGTTAATCTCACTTAGACGGCAAACCACCTTGGGGTCCTTGCAGGCCCAAACCGACTTCAAAAAATCCCGTTCCGTAATATTTGTCTGAGCCATGCAGTTAACTCCTTAAGCCTAAGGGAGTAGCAAAGTTCACGCCGAAATCATAGGCTCGGCAACATCGGCCTCTGTCTCAGTAATGAGAAAATAGTCGGGTAGCCTTCTCAAAAGTGTTTATCGCGAACTCAAGGACGAGGCGTCGAAGAAGCCGCTTTCTGATGTCGGCTCGGTTTAAATCCAGGCTTTAGCCTCCTTCTATGGTGCGACGCGTCTACCCTTGAAGATCAGGTGCTTCGGGCATCCAGGAGGCGAGAGTGTCCCCGGGGTTAGGCGATGGGTAAGGCTTGTTAGCTCTTATGCCGATGTAAGAGGTGAAGACCTATCGGGAATATACCAATGAGCGACCAGCTTTTTTGCACAATTATCACTCGAAATTACGTCGCGTACGCTAAAGCTTTGGCCGCCTCTTTGGCAAAATACTGCCCTAGACAGCGGCTTTTAGTTCTCATCGTTGACGCCACTGAAAAACCAGTAGATCCCGCCTTCGACACCGTTAGTCTCGATGAGCTTCCTCACCAAGATGTTATTCGCAAAATGACTTTTTATTATCGAGCCAATGAACTTTGCTGTGCCCTACGCCCTTTTTTGCATGAATATCTCTTTGAAAACACCAAGGTAAAACAATGGATCCAGATTGATTCGGATGTTGTCGTCTATCATTCGCTCGATGAAATATGGAACTTATTGGACAGCTGCTCGCTGCTACTTTCTCCCCATATCCTACAATTAGGTACGGATAAGGCCTCTGCAAATGTAGAGTCTGCGCTTCTGAAATACGGAACGTTTAATGGCGGCTTTATGGGGTTTCGTAGAACGGAGATTACTCGGCAGTTCCTCGCGTGGTCACAATCCCGCATGAAAGATTTTTGCTTTATCGACGGTCCCGGTTCGTTCGGAGATCAGATTTGGTTAAACCTCGTTCCCTCTCACTTCGACGAAGTAGCGATCGTACGCCACCCCGGCGCAAACGTGGCTTTTTGGAACTTTCATGAGCGAACACTGACTAAAGATTCAACAGGAAACTTTCTAGTAGACGGGAAACCTCTTCTCTTTGTGCATTACAGCGGGTGGTCACCTGCAAATCCCGAAAAAGTAACACGGTATCTAACCTACTATTCTCCCGGAAGGGATTGGTTCTGGAGTGAATTGTCCAAACGATATGCGTCCGACCTTGCCGCTTCGGAATTAAACGCGACCAAAAATTTACCTTATGGCTTTGGGACTTTCAGCAACGGGGCCCCTATTTCAGATGACGCGAGACGAGCCTACTTCGAGATGCTTAGCTCCAAAGAAGATTCCGTTGAACACCCATTTGAGCAATCAGAGTACTTTTTAGAGAAAGTAAAACTTCGACGTCGAGCCCAAATGCTAGGCCGAGTTAGAATTCTGCCCTCGAAAGTATTGCAAACGCTGAAACGAGGCATCTAAGAAATGAAAGTATGTTTCATCGCAACGAATACTTTTGCGCACAGCGGAGGAAGCGAACTCCTTTGGACCCGTGCTGCGGATGCGTTGTGCCGGCGGGGAGATCAGGTGAACTTGATCGTTCCCCGTTTTCCCACTGAGCCGGATTTCTATAATTTTATCCGTGGAAATGGAGGTAATGTTCATTTTTATCTCCGACAACGAGTCTCTCTCTACGATCGGGCAATCCATTATATATTAGGAGATGAAAAAACAGCTTTGATCAAAACCTTAAAACTCGATGGAACCGACTTAGTGATTATTTCGCAGGCAGGTTCGATGGATGGGCTAAATTGGGTGGAATACTGCACTGAAGCCGGAGTTCCCTTTATCACAATTTCCCAGGCCGTGCGTTTTCCGGAATGGCCCGTAGATGAGATGGTCAGCCGAATAAGAAATGGCTATTCCCGCGCGAAGCAAAACCTGTTTGTGTCCCAAGGTAACCTCGATCTTTTTAAAATGTGGCTTGGAGGAAACTTTGAGCCCGCAAGGGTCACTCCCAACCCTTGCCAAGTCCCTTATGATGTCAAAGTATCCTGGCCGGAGCCCTCCCCGGTTTTCCGGCTGGCGTGCGTCGCGCGCATAGCACCAGCTGACAAGGGGCATGATCTAATTTTGCAAGTGATGAATAAACCAAAATGGCGCGAAAGGCCCATTGAAATTCACCTCTACGGTTCGGGGGCTAGCACACAAACCTTTTCTAATCTGATCCGTCACTACAAACTTACTACCAAAATTGTATCGCACGGCCAAGTTGCCGACATTCCCAAAATTTGGAGCGAGAATCACGGCCTTATCCTTCCTTCGCGGTCGGAGGGGTTTTCTCTAGCCTTCATCGAAGCATCGCTCTGCAATCGCTTCACGATCACCACCCACGTCGCCGACAACGAGAAGGTGATTTCCGACGGCGAATCGGGATTTCTAGCCTCTTCACAAACGGTTTTGGGGCTGGAGATGGCGATGGAAGCCGCCTGGCAAAATCGTGACCGATGGCAGGCGATCGGAGAAAAGGCCGGAAAAGCGATTCGTAGAGTGGTGCCAGCTAATCCCGAACAAGTTTTAATCCAGGAGATCGAACGTTGTATCCGCGATGTTGGTCCGGACACCTCTAGAAATAAGGAGGCAGCGTGAAGAGTCAGTTAAGAGCCGCGTCTCCGTCGGCCGTTCCGGCCATGCTTGTCACTAAAAGACATTTGCTGGTGACCCTTGCCGATGAAGCTTATTTTGATCAAGCTAAACAGTTATTCAGCAGCGCGTATTTCTCGGGAGGATGGCGGGGGGATTTTATGATCCTCACGGATAGGCTGTCTTCCGAAAAGAAAGACTGGTGTGAGAAGCATGGGATTCTCGTGCGAGAAGCCCAGCCCCTTTACACTGAAGTGGAATGGAACCGGCGTAAAAACCAGCTCATCAGAACGATCGGAAAAATACATCCGGTGATTACCACTTTGAAATGTTGGCTTTTCACCGAAGAGTTCAAAGCATGGGAAACCATTGTCTACTTAGACTCGGATATGATTGTGCTGGCGCCGATCGATGCTCTGGTGAACCAAAAACGTTTCGCAACCGCTTCTGACTTGTCTAATAACATCGCAGATCAATTCCTGGACCCGCAGACACTCGCCCAAAAACTTGGAGGCAAATATGATTTTTCTCTCCCTTCATTTAACTCCGGCATATTCTGCATTCCCACATCGATGATTGACGGGACTACTTTTGAAACGCTCAAACGTTTATTTAATGAATGTCTCGATCACTGTAAATACGCCGAGCAGGGCGTGTTCAACCTTTTCTTCTACAATAAGTGGAAAAAGCTCCCCATGGCTTACGACTGTTTTGTCGGGGCGTTTCTTCGTAAATTGTTTCCCTCCGGTCTAAATCCACGTCACTTTAACGGAATCATTCTTCACTTCGCGGATATCATGGAAAAACCCTGGGTCTGGACCAGTGAGTATCACGCCATATGGAAAGAGAATCTGGCTCGCTCGGAGGAACTGGGACGCGAATCAATTCGGGGTACTGGACGGTATCGGAAGCTAGTTACGAGGGGGTACGCGGCTTCAATGCCCTTGCGGTTTTACTTTCGTGCCAACATTCCAAAGTGGATTGCCCGCG
>JBBQIT010000363.1:0-4805 GCA_038325205.1 Bdellovibrionota bacterium | reverse complement strand
CCCACGCGGATACGTTGCGCACTAAGCCTCCCGACGCTGATGGGGTAATGACATTTCAGTCAAAATTACCGATCTGTGTTTTTTCTGCAGATTGTCTTCCCGTGCTTTTGGCGTCCCAGGATAGCGAGGGGCCGATCGCGGCGGTTCACTCCGGTTGGAGAGGCGCCAAGCTTGGTGTCGTCGCGGAAGCGGTTAGGATGATGGGCGTAGAGGGGAGTAAACTCCACGCTATTTTGGGACCTTCTCTTATGTCCTGCTGTTTCGAAGTGCGAGCGGATTTTATTTCTGAGTTTACTGCGGATCGCGGCGATATTTCGCCTTACCTTTGCCAACGACAGGAAAAGCAATTCTTCGATCTTTCTCGATTCGTTATCGAGCAAGAACTTAAGGGACTACCGCCCGAAAATATTCACACTGAGTTTTTACAGTGCACCTATTGTTCGAAACCAGAACTGCCATCCTATCGGAGAAATAAGAGCACCGATCCTAGGATTCGCACCTGGATTACCAAACTCTAGTTCGTCTTCAGGTCAGTTTTGGCCGCCGCATTCGCGACGACGTCATCGCCCACCAAAGTGGTGCCCGGAGTCGGCGGTAACAAGGGCATTGTCTGCTTGGGGATCTCCCCCGTAAGACTCTCTAAGAAGGCGACGATGTCTTTCACTTCAGCATCCGACGCATCTTTATCGAGTTGTACTTTCACCATCACGCGAACGGCTTCGTCTAAAGTCTTTACCGAGCCATTGTGGAAATAGGGTGCGGTCAAAGCGACGTTTCGAAGGGTTGGCACTCGCCACGTATTTTTATCCGTCTCGTCTTTGCTGGCATTGAAGCGACCAAAGTCATCCGAGAGATGATATTTCTTCTCGTACTCGGTGCCCGAGACAAACGGAAATTTCAAATATCGCCCTTCGCCTGGTCCATTGGTTCCCGCGAAGTTGGGGCCTGAGTGGCAAACAATGCAGCCTTTTTCTTCCACAAGCTTCATGCCGCGTTTGGCTTCCGCAGAAAGGGCGGACTTATTGCCTCTCATATACTTATCAAAGGCGCTGTTCGGGGTGATTAGCGTGCGTTCGTAAGTCGCTATCGCCTTCGCGATGTTATCTATCGAGATCGCCGGTCGTTCTTTAAAAGCAGCATCAAAGGCTTTTACATATCCCGGAATCTTTTGAATGCGATCAACGACGGCTTGATGATTTTCCATTCCCATCTCTACGGGATTTACCATGGGCCCTTTTGCCTGCTCTTCTAACGAAGCGGCTCGCCCATCCCAGAAAAGTACTGGCATATAAGCCGAGTTCCAAACGGTAGGAGCTGATCTACCTCCGTGCTGTCCTTTCACGCCCACTGAATTGGGACGGTTATCTTCCCCGCTTCCCATTACACTATGGCAAGAGTTGCAAGAGACGGTGCCATCTTTCGAGATTCTGTTGTCGAAATAGAGCTGCTTCCCCAACTCAATCTTTTGATGAGTGATGGGGTTGTCCTTTGGGACCGGGGGCCTTTTCGGCAATGGTTCAAATCCAAATGAGGTGGAAAGAAAACAAACGAGAAACAGAAACGTAAAAATTGGACGAAAATTGTTCATGAAAGGAGATCCCCCTGGTTAGCCCTCTTAAGTTATTTAGATGAGTTTCCCAAGAAACGTCAACCGGCCGTTACCATTAAAAAAATGGCCCTTCGCATCTTTCTTTCACAATCACTTGATAATCGAAATATCGCTGAGTTCCAGACGGGTTAGCCTCCCTTTCCTTACGCGCGTCGCTGGCACGCCCTTTGATGCATACCTAGGCCGTCTCGAAACCGATAAAATAGAAGGGATTTCATCATAAGATCATTTCACTATTTGGCGTTTTGAGGATCGTATGCGAGCCAATAAGGTATTAAAAATTTTGGTCGGTTGCTTGGTAGGATTGCTTGCGTCCTGTGCTCAGGTAAATCCTGGCTCTTCTTCTTCTTCTTCCGGCGGCGGTGGTGGGGGCGGGGTCACGACCCCTAGTGTTTTTTCGGTGGGAATCACTACCAGCTGGGAAGCAGATCCTGCGAATACCCCTACGACTTGGGCTACTTGCGAAGTCACCACCACTTCGGGTGCTTTAAGTGGAACGACGAGACTAAATACCTGTTCCGCCGTCATTCCCGAAGGTCAGTTGTATTTTAGCAAGCTCCATTTGAACCTAACGATCGCGGCGGGCCACTGCGATTTGATCAACTTCCACCCTTACTACTACGTCCGTTCGCTTAGTGCCATGTACCAATCCCCCGGTTCGGCCTTAGGCGCTACCACTGATTGCCACGAAGCGATGTCTTCGACTCCCTCGGTCACCCCCTCTAAGGAATGCTACGATGGTCCCGCCATAGATGTCGCTCCGAGCTTCCCGACAAACCGAGGAATTTACCAATTAGCTTCCACCTCAACGACCGTGGCGTATGACATCGACTCTGCCAACACCAAACGGCAGGCGAGGCCTTATGATACGGGTAACCTCTGGGCGGCCAACTTGATTTCCCTTGCAGCGAGAGCCGCAGGTTTTGCTGATACCCCAACCCCTGGCAAACCCGGTGGCGTTGGTGTCGCCACAGGTAATCAGGTGCAAAGGGACTTAAGCGCAGGGCAATTTGTCGACTATACTTTTGATTGCCATGACGTTTATTACGAAGATAATTACGATCTCACCATCACGGTGTCGCAAGATAACGGCGCTACCGACAACTTTGTCGATTGGGCGACAACTCCGTGATCCCTTGGATTCAGTAATTGTTTTCTAAAAGGTAAATCCGAATTCGACTAAGCCGACGGGGAGAAGGGCGACGGCATGGGCGGATGTGGTTGAACTGCCACCGCCAGTAGCCGCCGGGCCTACCGCGACCGTAGAGTAGATAGCTCCTGCACTCAGCGAGATATTAAAGCTGCTTCCGATAATCCATCTCCATCCCACACTCACATCGATGTGATACGAAAGACTGTTCCCGGTATAGGTCGTTGACCCATCGGGGGACGGCGAAGTGTAGTCAGAGGAAGCTAGACCAACGCCCAGTCTTGAAAAGACTCCGTTCATGGTATCCATGGGGAAGAATTCAAAAAAGGCTGTGGCCCCGATTGAGGTCACGTTGATTCCAGCTACGTTGTAAGCAAAGTAATTAACCGCCAATCCCAAAGAGTAATTTCTGGAAAGGGCGTACTGAAAGTACAACTCTGGCCATAAAGAGTTTCCGTTCGAATTTCCGAAAAGCTGGCCTCCGAAACTTAAGTTGTAATTCCTTTTAAGCTTATCTCGAACCGAGACCGCTCCGTCTTCTGAATTCAGTTCTCCTCGCCGATGAATGATATCACGGTGGAAATCTACCAGTTCAAGCCGGTCCATGTTGCTAACGCGCGCCTTGTACTCCGATTCGGTCTCTTTCTTTGCGGGAACAGCAACTTCTGTTTCTTGCTCGGAATCCCACGCCGCGCCATCGGCTTTCTCATCTGTTATCTCGCCCGTTGGCTCGCGCTCTTTTTTTTCTTCGACGTCATCGCCCTCGGCAAGTTTTTCATGTCGTTGATCCACGACGACAATGGCGCCTTTTGGGGTTGTCTTCAAGACGTGGCCACACGCCGCTTCTTTCGCGCCGTGCATGACGCAAAGACTGTCGCCTACCTGCCAAGGATCCTCAGAGTCGTGCAAAATTACAAAACTCATTTGATCGAGACTAATTTTTTCGATCTTAGAGGCTAATCCACGAGCACAAGACAAGACTACGCCCACGGTAAGCAGAAGCTTAAGTGAGTTAAGTGATGTTAGGCGGGAGCGCTTCATCTAGCTCACTTATCGGATCAATTCGCTTTTATGACGAGGGTTTAAGTAGTCATTGGGACGGCGCCCCAATGGACTCGTTATTCCCTATAGAATCGTGCAGGTAATGCGTCGCATAAATATATTGGTGTATTCTCTAGGTTGCGTCGTATACGTGCGAGTCACGCCTAGCCCGTTTACACACTCTGCCTCCTCTGAATTCACGGGGAATGCTTTTAACTCACTCTACCTGCTAGCAAAAATTTTTGTCTCTTCGCCGGATCGCTCTTTGCATTATTCGCAGGCAAGATTTCTGTTGAGGCCCGTATTCGTGGAATACGGAAACCTTTTGCGGCTGTGGTTGGAGGAGTACTGTAATGTTGAGAAGATTGTTCACGTTGTCTCTGTTGTCGGTAATTTTCAGTTTATTTACTGCTTGTAACATCGATGTCCCCAAATCGATTACGGTTACAACGAATCCTGGTGGAGGAACGACGACTACGATGTCTTGTTCCGCAGTGCCTGCGACGAATAGCGCGGCAACTTCCGGAGTGCCTATTGCGGTGAACGTTTCGGCGATGGACGGAACGGCCCCCTACTCCATCAGCGGAGCCGGTACTTTCGATCATACGACGACGATCTCTCGAGTTTACAGTAACTCGACGAACACTCAGATTACCGTTAACGACCAAGTATCAGTAGCGGACAGCGCTGGACATAGCGCCACTTGTGGATTCACGGTGACGGTCGCTGCCTTTGGTCAGCCGACTCCCGTTACTTGTAACTTAGTCGGAAATCCTGACACTCAATTGGTCGGTGGAAACGTAGCTTTCTCAGCTACTGCCACTGGCGGAACGATGCCTTACACTTTTAACTCGCTTAACTCGGGTGATGTAACTTCTACGGTAGTTAGCCCGCTCACGATGGTCTCTTCCATCCAAGCGCAAGCGACGATTAAGTATAATGCTCAAGGTTTGAAAACGGCTGTCGTTCAAGTGACTGACCACCAAGGTAACATCGCTTCTTGCT
>JBBQIT010000362.1:0-4810 GCA_038325205.1 Bdellovibrionota bacterium | reverse complement strand
TACCCAAAAAATTTTAAAGACGAAGAGCTTACCCCTTCCGTGTTTTCAGCGCGAAGGTCGACCGAGCACTATCATTATAGGATGGTTCGGTGCAAAGGGTGCGGGCTAGTCTTTTCGAAGAGCATCTTAAGCGAGGAAGATCTCTTAGACCTATATTCGAAGAGCAGCGTCACCTTTGGAGATGTGACGGAGTATCTGCGTCGCGACTATTGGCGTCCCTTGCAAGAGCATTTGGTTAATCGAAAGCTGTCCAGCGCTCTTGAGATCGGATGCAGCAGCGGTTTTTTTCTGGAAGAATTGAAAGAGCAAGGGTTCAAGGCGGTAAAGGGCTGTGAGCCAAGTCGAGAGGCAAAAAGCAAAGCTTCTGAATCTATTCGAGACGACATTAAGACAACTTTCTTCAAAGGGAAGTCGACCTTTCCCGAAGACAAATTCGATCTCATTTGTTCTTTTCAGACTTTGGATCATATTTCGGATCCCGGCGATTTTCTGAAAAACTGTCGACAGGTATTAAAGCCGGGTGGTTTGGTCTATTTCGTGACGCACAACGTGGATGCGCTTCCTGCCAAGCTAATGAAGGACAAAAGTCCGATTATCGACGTGGAGCACATTTATCTTTTCAACCGCAAGACATTACCCAAAGCCTTGGAGTCTCATGGTTTTAAAGTACTTCGCGTAGGAAGCCTGCAGAACAGTTACCCGCTTCGTTACTGGCTTCGCATGTTTCCATTAAAGAGCAGCTTGAAAAAGCCAATTCTGAGCGCACTAGAGCGAGTTCGGCTCTCCGAATGGTCTCCGGCGATTCGGGCAGGCAATATTTATGCTGTCGCTGAGCGCGTCTAAAAAGCAATTAACTCTCTTCTTGCTTAGTTTCGCCGTCCTTCTCTATTGGTTCTCGCCGAACGTGGTGCAGACCTCGGGTCCGCTCATCGGAGGCGGGGACATTGATGTCCACGAACACTTGGGTTACCTCTTTTTGCACCAAGTTTCCTTCTTCCCGGTACCTCATTTCCATTTTTTCTCAAGCGACATGTTTTACCCTTACGGCATTATGAGTGGGTTACAGGCGTGGTTTTTAGAAGCGGAATATCTGCAATATTTCACTCAGACAAAGCTTGGGCCTGGTCCTTGGCTGCAGTGGTACGCTTTATTAAGCATAGCCATTAGTGGCGTAGGAACGTATCTCCTTTTGTCGGGTCAGTTCTCGTTTGTACGATCGGCCGTCGCAAGCTTCATTGTTTCTTTTCTCAATTTTTATGTGGTTCACAAATATCCCGCCCACTTGAATATCTCGCTTTGTCACTGGACCGTTTTGAATCTCGTTTGTGATTTTGTAGTACTGAAAAGGTATCTGGAGCGCGGACAGCTAACGCTTAGAATGTTGCTGTTACGAGTGTTGCTTCTGTTCTTGGCGATTGGGCAGGACTTAGGCTACGTGGCGGGCTACGCTTTGACTTCGTTCGTTCTTACATCGCTTTTTATCGGCTGGGATCTCTGGAAAAGGAAACATTTTGGCAAAATGGGCTGGTGGAAGCAGTGGGTGGCAGAAGCGAAGTCTCACATTCCCTCCTGCATCGGCTTTGCCGTAGCCATCGCAGTTTTGGCCTGGTTGTACGTTCCGATCTGTGTCCAATTACTATTACTCACGAAAAAATATCCCATTACGACAAGCCAAGCGGGATCATATTGGGCCAATCCCATTCGCTTCTTGTTTCCGTGGTTTCCGTTTTTTAATCCGGGTAGTAGCTCTATCGATCTTTGGTTACATGACAGCCCGGATTGCGCCAATCCGTTGGGTACCAATAGCCCGGGATGGACGCTCCTTGTGCTAGGGGGTTGGGGCCTTGTCTCTGCATTTCGAGCGCGCGACAGAGCTTATCTACCGCTTTTCGCTCTTCTTGTGTTCTGTGTGTTACAGCATCCTCAGTCATTTGCGATTTTAAAAATGTTTCCTTGGTTTTCGATGGCTCGAGTGTCGGGCAGAAGTTCTATTATTTATCCTGCGATCGCGGCTTTGCTGTTTTTAGCAATTCCAAATAACAAAAGATGGGTTTTTGGATTTATAGGAGCGCTTGCTATCGTAGAAGTGTTTACCGCGTATCGAGTTTGTCCCTTGGTGAAGGTCTTTGATCCAAAGCCTCAGTTCTTTTCCTACATGAAGAAGGTCGAAGCTTCTAAGGGCGAAGCTATTCTTGATTGGCCGTTCTGTATCGCTTCGGGGAACTATGTCGCGAAAGGATTGTGCCGGCATAGGGAGAGTTTAGGGAACTATGCTTTGCAGCGGTTTCATCACAAGAAAGTGATCGGCCTCAATTTCGGAAGGCTAACTCCCGAGATAGCAGCGCCTTACCTGGAATCTGGTTGGAACTTTCTTATCGAGCCGAATCCAGCCAGAGGTGCCGCCAATTGTTTCACGGCCGAAGAATGGAAGTTTTTTGATGAGTTTTATGTGAAAAATGATTTCGCAGGGATTCAATTGCATGAGGCCTTACTCGATCCCAAGTGCACCGCCGAGTTTATTGCAAAGTATGGTAAGCCCAGCGCCGAGACCGATTTACCCGCTAGTGGACGGGCCTTATATTTGCCCAAGCAAGAAGCGGAGCGCCGACGGCTTGATGCCGCGGCCGGAATAGGCTTGGTGTACGAACCAGAGACCGATCTTAAAAAAGCTTCGTTCGTTGGCGCTAGCGGCATTCCTTACGCGGCTTCGGTGGATGGAATAGGAGGACTCGAGACTCGGGAAGGGGCTCTAGTGCTTCCCGTTTTAGAGAAATCTGCGGCATTAAAGGTCACTTCGCGATCTGAGCAAACGGTTATCTTGAAAGCTGACATTCGGAGTCGCTACCCTCATCAATCCGTAGAGCTTTTGTTGAACGGAAAGCGATTGGAGACCGTTCCGCTTTCGCCGACCTCGAGTGCGATCATTATTTCTCTTCCTCTGAGAAGGGGGAGGAATGAATTGAGATGGAACTTCGCGATCGGTGGTAATTGGGCCGACTGTTTTAAGTGGTATCGGGAGGCGAAGGGGACTCTAGCCATTGTGAACGTATCGGCAGTCCACCGATTCTATAAAAATAATCGTCACGAGCCTGCGATTTTCACTTCGTTAGAGATATTAGAAAAATAGATCTAGGGTGCGCCGTAAACGGTTTCCGTTTCAAAATCGGAATTTCGTTCGCGCTTGGGCTCTTTAGCCACAGGTGCTGTAGCGGCGGCAGCTTGTGCCCCTTTGAAAAAGTCTTTATCGAGAGCGTTCTTAGGTTCGGCAGCTTTAAGCATTCTCGTTCCGCCTCCACCTTCGCCTGAAGCGGCAGCTCGGGACTCACCGCCTGTGGCGTTGGCGTTATAGCAATACTTGCAAGCTTGGGCAGTCGATAGGTGAAAGATACTAACGGCGATGACGACTAAAATGGCTGGTTTCATGATGGCCCCCTGCCTCTTGGTAGTGCAACCTCAATGCCTAGTTTGAAGGCGCGTATTCAGGCTGTGCGTGAGGAGCATTAGCGCGAATCAGGTTGGTCCAAGGTTGCCTTCATTAAAAGTCATGTAATAACATATATTTAGCTCCTATTTCTAAGGCTGTGTATACTCTTTTCACGTGTCGGTTATTTCATGCGGGTCTTACGATCCCAAGCCCACGGGACCGTAAGCCCCCAATCCCGCTCCGAGCGAAAGGGACGTTGAACTACTGGTCGCGCGACCTACGAAAATGCAGAAAGAATTACAGATGTAGTTGACGCCTTTCGCACCCAATAAAACATCAAGGGGCACGCGCGCTTTCTTTTTGCCATTGTAGTGCGTTTTAAGGCGCGTTGTGGATCTTCCAAACTTCAGTTCTCGAAAATCTAAATTCACTCCCTTTCCTCTCGATGAAGGGGCATCCAGGATGTCCAAAATTCTCATGATATGTTTTTTTTGAAAGGAGAAAGCCATGAATACCCATCCTCTTCATGAGAAAGCGAAAGTGATTGTGAAAAACTATTTGAGTCGGGAGGCGGAGCTGATTTCGATACTTCAGGAAATCGAATCTGAAAGAGTTTATTTGAATCTCGGATATGGATCGATGGCTAAGTATGCGATCGCGGGGTTGGGGTTGCCGGAGAATCAAGCTTATATGTTGATTGGGGTTGCCAGGAAATGCTCGCAAGTGCCGGAACTAAAAGTTGCGATCGAGACCGGGGAGTTAAGTGCGAATACGGCTAAGAAGATGCTACCGGCGATTCAGAAAGGGAATGCCAGGGAATGGATCGAACGGGCGAAGGTGCTTCCGCAGAAAGAGCTGGAAAGGGAAGTGGCGCGTTTGAATCCGGATAAAGGATTTAGAGAAATCGTAAAGCCTATTTCGGAAAATATTATTGATTTTAGGGTTGGGCTTTCTGATGAAGACCTCAGTTTATTAACTCGCTGTCGAGATCTCTTGGCTCAAAAGGAAAGAAAACATGTTTCATGGGCAGAGACGATTGGGCATTTGGCAAAGTCGTTTGTGAAACATGAAGACCCTGTGGCTAAAGCGAAGCGATCCGAAAGCAGGTTACTAGTCGCGCGACCTGCAAAACAGGGAACACGGTATATTCCGGCGGTGTTAAAGCATCAGATGAATTTGAGAGATAGGGGCGAATGCCAGTTTAAGACCCCAAGAGGTCCAAAGTGTGCGGCCAGTCGGTGGCTGGAGGTGCACCATATTAGGCCTCTCTCATATGGAGGCAGACATGAGTTGGAAAATCTTATAACGCTTTGCTCAGCACATCATACCGCTGCACATGGGTTTAAACGTGATTACGTAAGGAAAGCTCTTTGGGGTGGGGCTTCA
>JBBQIT010000361.1:0-4821 GCA_038325205.1 Bdellovibrionota bacterium | reverse complement strand
TCATCGGCGCCAATGGCCTCGCCGATCCCAGAGATTTTTGTTATCCTGTCGCTCAATTTGAAGACAAGACGGGCAAGTTTACTTTGATAGCGAAGTATCAAGGGCACCTGTTTCAAGCGGAACTCGGTCACTCCCCCTTAGATGTGGTGGGTTGGCGTGGCAATTACGCTCCTTACAAATACAATCTAGATAAGTTTCAAGTGTTAGGCTCGATAAGCTTCGATCATCCGGACCCTTCGATCTTTACCGTCCTCACTTCTCCTTCAGAAATTCCAGGAACGGCTAACGTGGACTTCGTGATCTTCGCCGCCCGCTGGCTCGTCATGCAAAACACGTTTCGTCCGCCTTACTACCACCGCAACGTCATGAGCGAATTCATGGGCTTGGTTCGCGGAAGGTATGACGCCAAAGAGACCGGTTTTCAGCCCGGCGGAGTCAGTCTTCACAACGCCATGGTGCCTCACGGCCCAGACGCGGAAGCTTTCGAAAAGGCTGTGGGAGCGGATCTTAAGCCGCAACATTTAACCGATACGCTAGCCATCATGTTTGAGAGCTCTTTGCCATTTCAAGTGACCGCTTTCGCTAGCAATGCTAAAGAGTTACAGAAGGATTATCTTTCTTGCTGGAAGGGGTTGAAGAGTCACTTCAAGCCAGAGTAAAAGAGACGTTAGACCCTGTGGGGGGTTCGGGGGGGTTATGACATCAAAGATTAATAAACAAGTTTCCATTGAGACCTTAGAAAAGGTCGAACGCGGCGAGATTCCGCAATCTAAAGTAGCGTCTTACTACCGACTCCTCGAGCGCATTGAGAAAGAAATGATGCCTCATCAGGTAATTCGTAAGAACGAATTTACCGCCTGGTTCAAAGAGGGTCAGTTTGACCGCGAAGACCTCCGCTATTTTCTAGTTCAGTTCTCGGTCTTCTCGAACTGGTTTATCGAAGCCCAGCTCAAAAAAACGTTAAATGCACCGACCCTGGAAGCCATGCGTGCTTCCAAAGAAATTTTGATGAATGAGTTGGGCGTAGCGTTTCGGCCCAAAAGAGCGAATGCCGAAGGCGGCCTCAAAGATGACGGTAATTCCGATCTCGTTATTCAAACGGAAGGCAGCATCGAAGGCGGTACCTTTAAATTTCAAGCCGCGCATTTTGAGTGGTTGATGAGAATGACGTCTGAAGTAGGCTTGGGATTTGGAGACATTGGAAAGCGTCGCCACGGTTCGAAAGAGACCCTCTTCTTCAACGACGAATTAGCGCGACTCTACGGTTCTGACGATGGGGATGTCGCTTTGGGCGCTAGCTTCTCGGTAGAGAATTGGGCGGCGGCTGGTTTCTGGAAGGAACTGATTCAGGGATTAGAAATTTTTAAAAAACGCGAATGCCCGAATCTTCCGTTGGCGTTTTTCCTCTGGCACGATCGTGTTGAAGATCAGCATGCCGCTCACACGTGGGACGAGCTCGAAGAAGAATATTTCGAGGCCGACGTGAACGAAGACAAATTCATGTCTGCGGCGAAAGAGATGTTAGATGGCGTAAACACTTTCTGGACCGGCCTAAACGAAGCCCGTCTCAAACGCGAAAAATCCCGCCACATCGCCTAAAAAGGGGTCTAAAAAGGGGTCAGTCGACTTTCAGTACTGAAAGTCGCCATAGCACTTGGCACGGCGAATGTATGTCGGCTATGTCGAGAAAAAATCTAATTAGGAACGAAAAATTCGCCTATCATGTTTATTCACGATGTAACAACCTGGAATGGTTTAGTCTTCCACTCACTCAAGTATGGGAAATATTTGTTTGGTCGTTGGGACGGATTCCGGACCATTACAGACCGATAATCCACTCTCTGGTTCTCATGTCGAACCACTTCCACATGATCCTTTCCACTCCAAATGGAAACGTGGACGAAATCATGCGGTATTTTCTTTCTACCGTTGCCAGAGGTATCCAGACGCGAGCCAATCGTAAGAACCACGTATTTGGAACGAGATATGGTTGGTCGTTACTCGATAGCTCTTACGCGTTGGCGTGTTGCTATAAGTATGTTTTTAGAAACCCAGTGAGAGCTGGCATCTGCCAGGGTGTAGAAGATTATCCGTTTTCCTCTCTGAACTCCCCGCTGCCTAGTCTTACCGCAGAAGGATTCGACAACTATTGGCGTTTAATTCCGAAGGATCGGATTGAACGCCTCGATTGGATGAATCAAACGACTCCACGAGAAATAGAGGCACTTATTGCCCGCGCCCTTCGTCGGAAGACTTTCAGGTTTAGTACCGAGAGTAATCTCCAAAAATCACTTCGCGAGTTGAAGAAAAGTTATGTGCTCGATCCGCTAGGAGAATGAGGGTGGTGGCTATGGCTACATTCAGTACTGAAAGTCGATTGACCCCTTTTTAGTCTCAATACTGAGACTACGCTCTCGCCGGTGAGAGTGGGAAGGCTCTGTCTGCCTTATGAGACAGGCTTTCCCAAAGCTCCCCAGTCTTGGTATACCAATTGCAAATTTAAGTAGTCGCAGTGGCCGTAGTATTTCTACGGTCCCGATGGGGGATCCGAAGGAGGATCCATAATCGTATGAAATTTCAACAAGCTGCTAAATCCGTCTATGTCCGAGCCTTAGTAACGGACAATAAAGACCCCGATAAACTGGCCAGAGTTAAGGTCGTTTACCCCCATTTTTCCGGGGATGCGGCTCAATTACCGTCCGAGTGGGCGAGAGTCTGCCAGCCCTACGCTTCCAAAGGGAATGGCGTTTGGTTTCTTCCGGATGTGGGGGACGAAGTTTTGGTGGTTTTCCAAGGGGAAAACCTCGAACACCCTATTGTTTTGGGAACCTTCTATAGCTCGAAAAATACTCCCCCCTCGAGTGGGCGATCCGGCGACTTCAATGATGATGGTAAGAACAATTTAAAATTTTTGAAGTCTAAAGCCGGCAACCTTCTGGTCTTTGATGATAGCCCAGGAAAAGAAGGCGTCGCGCTCAAAGACTCCGAAGGCGCTCAACTTAAATTTGAAAAAGGCAAAATCGCTCTCGGAAATAAGACGGGAGAGCTGTTTGAGTTGCTAGAGCAGTTATTGGACTGCATCAATCAAAATGGTCCTCAAATGGTTTCGACGGCAGTAGGCCCGGGCGCTCTTAACCCCACCATTTTACAAAAGATCGTCGAGACCAAAGAGAAGATTACGCAGATGAAAGGGAAGTTAGATTAATGCCGTTGGAGCCACTACAGACTTGGCAGCAGACGCTCAAACAACTTCAGATGGTTGAGCATCAAGACTGGGCTAAGGATTTCTCCCAATGGGTTTTCGAAAGAAGCACGGGAAAATTGCATTTAATGCCCGTCATGGGGCCGGTTAGCTTCACTTTTCAAAAAGGAATCTTCGAAGCGAAATTAAGAGAATTCAAGCCCGTGAATAGTGCCATCGCCGCCGCCATGAAATGGGCGGAGGCCTGGGAAGCTGCGGTAACTGCTTCAACGATGGTCGTAGCCCCCGGAGCTTTTTTGGGAGCCCCGATTCCTGTCACGATGTGGGCCGTGGCTACGGCTGTGATCGACGCCGGTTCCATTCAAGCGGGAAAAAAAATAATCGTTCAAAAACTGACTGAAGCAAAGTTAGTCGCCAAAGCCGAAGAATCGGAAATCTGCGAAGCTTTTCGTTCGGCGTTTCTCGCACTCACCGTTACCGTAACGGGAGTTTATATGATGTATCCCCCCGGACCGTTGATAGGGCCCTGTCTCCCCACTGCATAAATCACCGTAATTATATATAGTTACGTCGATCACCACACTCCTAGCTTGGACGCCGTCTTTTTACCGCTACCTGTTCAATTTCGCGGAGATTTTTTCGCCCTCTGTATTCTCTGTAGTCAGTACTCTCTTGGTATTCAGTAAACGCCCAAACCGCTAAGTCCCAGTAATCCGGCGTATGCCTGGAGAGCACAGGCCAATCAATAAGTAGGTCACGGTTTTGCATTAGTATTCCCCCAGATAATCAAAATTTGTTGCACGTACGGTGGTTCATCTTTCGGGGGAAGTATGAGTTTACGTCGTTGCAATTTCGTTTTTCTATTTTTCGCATTTCTATTTCTCATTTCAAATTCTCAAGAGGCTTATGCGCGGCGAGGCGGAAACTGCGCATCGGGCCAGTGTGGCGGCGGCGGTTTTCAAAACTTCCAGCCTGCTTGTTCAGGCAACCAGTGCGGCGGCCGATCCGGATGCTCCGGCAACCAGTGTGGCGGAGGCTTTCAAAACTTTCAATCTGGATGTGTCGGTAATCAATGTGGGGGCGGCGGTCAAAACTTTCAATCTGGATGTGTCGGCAATCAATGCGGCGGTGGCAGACGATCTAATTGCGTTGGCAACCAATGTGGCGGTGGTTTTCAAAACTTTCAATCTGGATGTGTCGGCAACCAGTGTGGCGGCCGATCCGGTTGTGTCGGAAACCAATGCGGCAACCAGGGAGCCGTCATGCAAGGGGGATTTACTCCAAATAACGGCCAACAGAATTCTTCTGCGGTCAGCAGTTCCGGTGGCGGCACTAATCAGGTTTCGGCAGCGACTGAAGCTCTCCATCCGGATCACGCAGGCTCAGTGCCTAATGTCGTTAAGTTTCGCGATACCGATACGAGCAAAACCATTTCTGTGAATGGGTCTGCCCGTCCCGACGATGCTTGGGGATATAAATCGGAATATGATCCCAGCTCTCCCAATGGAAACAAAGTTACGTTTTTAAGTATGCCCAAAGATGCCAAAGCTTCTGAGGGTGACACCGTGGCCGCCAAAGAAAAAACGGGTAAAGCAGCGGCTCCAGGAAAGGTGAAAGCC
>JBBQIT010000360.1:0-4825 GCA_038325205.1 Bdellovibrionota bacterium | reverse complement strand
CGGACTCCGAAGAGATGACGTGCGAGGTCCGCTTTTCCGGTGGTGAAGAACGTGTTGTGAATTATGAAAAAGAAGACCTTAGCGATCTGGCGCTTGCCTATGCGATCACGATCCATAAGTCGCAGGGCAGCGAGTTTCAGGCGGTAATAATTCCAGTCCTGGGGCAGCACTTTAATATGTTGTTTAGAAATCTAATCTACACGGGGCTCACTCGGGCCAAGAAGCTTGCGATTTTCGTCGGAAGTCGCAAGGCATTTGCGATGGCTGTCGGACAGATCGACAACCGTAACCGGCAGACCGCACTGGCGGATCTAACTTCTCAATAGAGAATCAACATTGAAGGAGCATGCCGTGATTACCCGGTTAATTCCTCCAGTGCGACGGGGAAACGATCCGGTACTCGAAGTGACCTGGAATAAAATTATTCCCTCTCACCTGATCCTCCTGATATTGCACGTCCACTTGGGCAGGCACTAAAATCGGTTGACCGGGATCACCGCTATAGGTGGGTCGTTTCGTCTGTGCGTCTAATTGCCCCTTGGTGTAGCCCTCCTTTTTGGCATTTTCTGTCATTTCATTCGCCAAGTAGCCAGTCCCGGCGCCCAAAAGACTGCCGGCTGTCGCACCAATAAAGACGTTTCGGATGCGATTACGGCCCTTAGGGCCCGGATCGACCATCGCTCCGATGCCAGAACCAAGGCCGGCGCCTAAGCCCATCCCCAAAAGCGCTGACGTACCGGAACTTGCGCAGCTGGTTAGCAGCGTGCTCACGATGAAGGTTAGAAACGTAAGTAAGATCATCTTTGGAATGAACATGAGGGACTCCTTTGGCTTATATAACTTTTTGAGCGTCCGTGTTTTTCTTTGGTGGGTCTAGCGCAACTTCGTCTTCATCCTTTGGCATCTCTTTCGGAACATAAGGTAACGCCAGCGGAACGAGATCCTCGCGCATCGAGAACTGGATTTTTAGTGTCTTAACTCCCTTGGGGTGCGGAATAGACGCGATGCCTTGGCCGATCTCGAGGCTCTTGATGGTATTTGGGTGAATTTGAAATTCGTCGACCTCTCGGACTGATTTATCTCCCGTTTTACTCTCTCCAAAACCATCGTGAGTTACCCGTTCGGTAACTTTTTCGGTCTTGACCGTACCAAAGAGCCTCGAAAAGTAGTCGCAGGTTTCAGGTTCTGCGGTACGCATGACAATCTTGATGTTGGCACACGTCAGAACGATGTTTCTAAAAGAGGGACTTACTTTGTCGAGATCCCCCAAGGATTGATGAGAGAAAAGGACCCCCACGTTGGCGGAGCGAGATTTGTTCAGAAGCCCAGCAAATTTTTCGTAGAGATAATCCTGGAAGTCGTCCAAGTACACGGCGAAGAAGCGGGGATTCTGACTTAGTCCTAGATGTCGCTTTGCGACCGCCGCCTGGAATGCTTGAAGTACAAGCGTTCCGGTCGCTCTTGCAAGTTCGGGATAGTACATCGTTGGCAATTGAAAGTAGCAAATGAGATTTTCTCGCAAGACCTCGTCCATCTGAATGTGCGGCTTAAGCGAATTATAAAGAGGCGCAGTGGTTCCGCTTGAGAATTTATTTAACATCGAGTCTAGGCCGCTTACCTTTTGATCTCGATCGCTCTCCTTTTCGTCGTTGAATTTTGAAAGTTGCCTTTTAAGTGCCGGGTCTCGGCAATCTTGAAGCCAGCATTTCAAAAGATCGCGATCATTCAAAAGTCGTTCGACCAAGGCGAATGTCGGTACTCTTCCTTTTTCTTCGATTAAACGAAGTAGACCGTAGAAGATCTTATACTGGACGTTCCGGTAGTACTCGTTCTCAAACGGAAAGCTCGCAAAGACACGTTCTGCGACCTCTTGGGCTGAACCCTCCGCCAATGGGTTAAAGGTGACTGACTTATCGATATTAGCGAGAGAAAAAAATCTAAAGTCGGCGATTCGGTTATTTTTCACGACGTACGCGTATAATTTTTCAAGGAAGCTGTTATCGGATTTACCATCGATGATAAGAAGGCCGTTTCCCTGTTCGATGTCGTGAATTGCCCAGGGTAAAACGACACTCTGGGTCTTTCCGGCGTTGGTCGTTCCCGTAAGAAGGGTGTGGGAGGTCCGAAACTGGTCTTTGAGATAGGTATCTTTATTTCCATCGTCTTTGCCTAAAAGGACCGAATGGTCGTCGTTTTCCGTGACTGCCTTGTCGGAGCAGCGGACCACATACCAGTTATAGAGGTGAGCGCCTGCAAAGACGATGGCAAGACTCGCGATAAGAAAACCTATCGCGATGATTTGGCCGCCGTGAATTTTCCAAAACAGATTACAAGCTACGGCTGTTTTTCGCCATAAGCTCCAGGCAAGAAACACAAGCCCCACAGCGAGAAGCGCCATCATTTGAGGATCGAACCCTTGCGACTTTGTTTCACTCACGGTGCGTACTCCTTTTCCAAATAGATCAAAAAGACTGAGCCTGAGGGGACCTCGAGATAGCCGTGGGTGCTAGCCATTTCGTCTGAGTATTGTCTGGCTTGATCGGAGGTTGATTTTGAGACTCCGTTGAGAAGTCCGTTCTTGAGACTTCCAGGATTGTAGGCCATGCGGAGAGGGCCTTCATTTTTCTGGATCATGCCGCTCGCAAGGCCGCTTACGAAATCTCCGACGAATCGACCTGCCTGTTTTTGAAACGCTTTTGAGTGGTAGTCGCCTAATAGCCCTGAGGAGCCGTCGGGGAGAAGGCCTAAACCCGAAAGGGCGTGTTGGTCCCCTTCGGGATAGACCAGCGTGTGAAATCTGACTTTCAGACGTTGGGCCGTCTCATCGAAGCTGGCCTGGCCAATGGCTCGGCTTCCTCGTGGAATAACGAGGCTGTTCTTCGGCATGACGTCGTCGGTCACCTCGGCGATTACGGGAGCTTCATTGTCAGAGGAGAGGACCGTGTTAACAAGTTTAGCGGTGAAGGTGCTGCCCATGGGCAAGCCGTCCACAGATACCCGTCCCGCCCCTTTCGAAACGATTTGGGAAGCGGAGTAACTCCTTGAGGCGCTACCCCGATGGTTGCGATCAGGGAACCCATCAAGTCCCTTAGCCTCTTGCGGGCTGGAATTTGGTTGGCTCCCGTTCTCCCCCATTTTCTTAACGGCGCGAGCCATCTCTTCGTTGGTCTGTGCAGCCTTCCTCTCCGCTTTGCCTCCAAAAACGAGAATAAGGGCGATCACGACAATGCCAAGTCCACCTCCGGCCGTGTAAACTCGGGTCTTATTAAGCAATCTTTTTTTGCTATAAGGACAGGCCTCCTTAAGAAAATACTTATCGGGTTTGATATTACGAAACATATTGCCCCCTACTTTCGGTTGATTTTTGGAATGAACGAGACCTTGGGTATCTTTTTGCCTGCAGAGAGCGCCGAGGGAGAAAAACGAAACGAGAGGGCGCGTGCCGGGTCCACGCTACTTTCTTTGACTAGAAGTTTGCCCTGGACTCTTTTACCAGGAGCTAGTGAAAGCGCTTCGAGATAGAGATTCTCGATCGAAATGGCCTTATCGTCTTGAAGGATTTCGATGTCGCCCGGTTCGAAGACCAAAGGTGCCGCAGCCATCAGATTGAAACTGATCACAAAGACACCGTCCGCTTTGGAGTAGGCCAAATCGCTCACTTGCAATGTAACCCCTTGTCTCTTGTTTGAGAGGTGAATGAGTTTTCTTGCTATTGGAATCGAAGACGGTGGGGAGCCACCCGAGGTAAACTGGGGAACGCCGTTACGTTGTCTTTTCTTCACCCTCACTAGGTAATCGACGTCAGCTCCGCGCGTAGTTTCCAGCTTAAAGTTGAATCGGTCATAATCGGTAAAGGCGAACAGATTGGTTCGCGAAGAGGGCAGCACAGGCTTTACCGTCAACGAATTCCCGACATATTCCACCTTGAACGCGTCTTGATCGCCCAGTACGGCCGAAGTCGGTCTTGCGTCAAATTGGATGATCGTCGAATAACCGATTCCCGTGTGAATCACGGCAACCTCGCTATCATCGAGCACGAGCGTTCTAGTGGAATGGGCTTCGCCCGGCTGGCAAAGACCGAGCACGACTATAGTAAAAGCCAAAAAAAGTGGCTTCATATCGACCTCGCAGTATTTTACTTTGTTAAAGCGGCTTCCGAGATGATGTAGACCCCTTCAGGGTTATCAGCAGTGCGGCTATCGACGTTGTAGCCAATTTCAAGAGTGACTGGATTCACGGCTCTCAGCGAATCGATGACAAGTACTCGGTCTGCGGTGACTCTCGCTACGTGCATTTTTTCGTCGATGTCTAGGCTCAGGATATGAAATCGTTGAGAGAGATGCTTATCTTTAGCGAGTTTGATCTGATCGGATGTCGCCTGAACAAATTTTCTAGAGTAGTTCTTACCGACAAGTTTTTTGGCCATCTCCATGTTGCTATCGATATTCTGCCAATCCCAGGTGTGGCTTAGGTTTAAGTAGCGCGTAATGATTCGACGCACTTCATTTTGTAAGAACTCCGACTGGGGCGGCATCGAAGTTAAAAGTTTCGTCGTCTCGCTCGACACTGCGACGACGATTGGACGCCTTACCGCAAGACAAACGATAGCTATCGTCTCCACCGCGAAAAGAGCGACCATAAAGGTTAGTAACCCTTTGAGCATTCGGTTTTGGGCTTCTTCTGTTCCCCAAATTTCAAACCAGGTCCGTTCGATCCTTCTAATCATAAAACTACTTCCTTATTAATTTTTCGGAGGTGGTGGCAATGCCGGGGGAGTCACGCGTGGGAAGTTTTCTGCACCGCTTCGATTTAAGTTTACCGAACC
>JBBQIT010000359.1:0-4834 GCA_038325205.1 Bdellovibrionota bacterium | reverse complement strand
AAGTCCCGCCGCCCCGATATTAAAAAAGCTCACCGTTAGGTGGGCTTTTTTAATTTGGAGTGAGATGCCAGCGACGCGCGAGCGTCGTCCATCTCTAAAATCCTACTGTTTTCTATACTCGCAGTTCATGACCGTCGTGGCGCGAAGATCATCAGGGAAGGTCGTTGTGTCGTCCTGCCCCCGACTCTGGAGTCTATTCCCACCGTCCGTCAGTCGCAGAACCGCGCTATAAACGTCTCGCAACCCGCGCCGAGTCCCGCTTGCCACCGCCGGTGCGGCTGTCGAATCATCGAGGTTGAGCGCCAGAAAGCCCGACGAGGCCCAGTGCAGTTCGGTCTTCGTGTCGTCCCACACCACTGAAGTTTCGACATGCTCGTAGGTCAGCCCTTCATTCCAAGAATAGGAGCCAATCGCCGAGGTATTAAAATCATGGGCGTAGGCTTTCCCTTTAAAGGTTACCGAGCAGCCGATCTGATCGATTTCAAGATCATCGATCGCGTCCGGCTGGCCGTAGTCAAAATGGCAGACTCCGTGCCACCTTCCTGCAAAGCTTGTGTTGCACCGGGCGCTCGTTTTTGGAACTTCGGCCGAACGGGTAAACCCACTTTTTTGATGAGCCCGCTGTAGTAGTTGCGACATGGCATCGCCGTAGCTCGTCCCGTAGGCCAAAACGGCAGTAAGACAGAGACAGATCCTAACTCTATTAAGAATCATCGTAAAATCTCCTCTATGCGTTATTTATTTCTAATGTAATGCAGCACTCCGAACGGCGAGTGTCGGAGAAGTTTAACTCCCGCAAAAAAATTAAGACAGAGAAAAAATCCCAGCGTCTTTCGGTGAACAAGCATCCGTCTTAATCCGCTTATTTAAGGGACACCTTGTGCTCTCTCAGTTTGCCGAGAAGTTCCGAAAGCCGCTTTTCTCCGATCTCACGAAAAGCGGAGATTTCGTCGACAGTGTATTCCTCGATGTCGCCCACCGTTAGAATTCCATTCTTCCAGAAGATGCTAAGCACCCAGGCGTCCAAGTCCAGATCCGCCAGAGGCGTTCGATCGCGTGCGACTTGGCCTGCGTACCTTGTTGAGAATTCAGGCGACCGGATGAACTCAGTACCAATATTTATCGTGACGACATCCACAAGTGCTCGATTGACTTGATAGGTCACGTAGCGATCGTTATTACCGGTTTCGAGTCCAATCCGATGACACGTTTTTGCTGGGCCGTTCCAACCGAAATAGAGCTTAATAAATTGAGATCGCTCCGGACGAATTAGGGTAAAGACAAAGTTAAATCGCTCCCACAGTGAGTCGCGTAAGACCGCATCCGCCAACGAAGCGATGAGCTTTTTCCTCATTGGTTTGAGCCGTGCGGTGACGAGAACTTGGGGGAGCAATCGCTTGAGCACTCGGTAGCGGCGAGTACCTTCCTCATCATTTTGGACCGTAATCCCACACTCCACCGGTGTTTCTGCCAGTTCTGCAGAAAACGACGCGGGTGGGAATAGTCCCGGCATCAGCATAATAAGTGCGATAAACCTCACGGCATGTCCGTTACCATAGACTGCGAAGCCGGATCAACCCGCCGATGTTGGCTAGTGGCTAAGGATGCGGTAAAACACTACTATGCATCTTAAAGATATGTACCGACCGGGGCACTTAGGAATCTCTTTTGAGCTTTTTCCACCCAAGGAAGCTTCTGCGGATGAACCTCTCTTTAGAGCGGCGGAACGCCTGGTTCGGCATAAACCAGTGTTTTTTTCTTGCACGTATGGGGCTGGGGGAACCACTCGGGACCGAACGATCGAGATTTGCTCGCGCATCCAAACCTCGCTCTCCATTCCGGCTACCGCACATTTTACTTGCGTCGGTTCAACCAAAACCGAGCTATTGGAATGGTTAGCTCGAGCCAAATCGGCGGGAATTAAGAACATCATGACGTTAAGAGGGGACGTTCCGCCTACTACCTCTTTGCCTCCCGAAGGACTTAAATACGCCAATGAGTTGGTTACTCTGATTAAGACCCATTATCCCGAGTTTGGAATTGGCGTCGCGGGCTATCCTGAAAAACACGTCGAAGCACCTGATGCCGAAACCGATCTGATCAATCTGAAACGAAAAGTCGACGCCGGAGCGGACGCGGTTTACACACAACTATTTTTTGAAAACAAAAATTTCTTTCGTTTTGTGGAAAAGTATCAAAAAGCCGGCATTCAGGTTCCGCTTATTCCGGGCATTATGCCGATCACTGAATTTGCCCGTATCAAGCGCATGGCGGAAATGTGCGGAGCTGAATTTCCTGTCGATCTCTTCAACAAGCTGGAAACGGCAAAAGACGATCGCGAAGCACAACTAAATATCGGCGTAGAGCACGCCGCAAAACAATGCGAAGAGCTCATTGCGAATGGATTCTTGGGAATCCACTTTTACGCGCTCAATCTCTCAAAAGCCTGTCGAGGCGTGCTGACAGCTTTGGGCCGTTGAGAAAATAGTGCGTTTTTAAAGCGTAACGCATGACCACCATTCGCTAATTCTCTTGCTTAATAGAAACGATCGGGAGGGGCGCCGAAGACTCGGGCTCGTTTCAAACATATCTCGGCGAGTTTTTTGTCGGTAGGGGCAAGAAGATTAGCTAACGTCTCCCAGGAAACTCCGTAATTCCAAAGCACCATTCTTTCCCAAGGTTTTGCGGCTTTAATTTGGCTATCGGAAGGTAGTTTAAGCACGTTCCGGTACAGATTCTCGTTGATAGCAACGAGCTGGTTTGCGTTAGGAACTCCCTCGGGCCCGGGAATTTTTATGAGGACTCCGAAAGGGTAGGCGTTGGGAACGTTGTACCTTAGCCATGAGGAAGGCTCTGTCGAGTAGGTCGGTCGTTGGCTAAACAAAGCGCTAAGAGAGAAAACGTCGGACCTCTTTCCAAACCGTGAGATCAACTGCTGTTGGTACCAGGGCGAACTCAACATCGCGGAATTGATGCAATCAATATCCGAGCGTAAACCAAGAGCGTATCTGCCGTAAATGCAAGCGTAGAAGCCAAGATCTCCGAAACCAAAAATGACACTGTTCTTTGCCGCAATTCGAAGAAGGTTCTCTGTGTATTGTTCGTAAATCACTTCCGAACGACGTTCTGCGATGGGATATTGAACTATCCCATGAAACGCCAACATGCCAAAGATGAGTAGCGCAAACGCCGAAGTGCTGAAGAGTTTCTTTTTTAGCGCCATTAGGCCTAGCGCGACTAAGGGAGCTAACAGAAAAATAGGCAAAGCGGAAAATCGATCCATGGTGGGAACATCGGCGAGTCCTGTTCCCAAATGAAAAAGAGAAAACATCAGCGGGCCAGACAGAAGCACGGCCACTATCATTCCCCATCCAAAGATTTTCTTGTGTGTGTCCTCAGTTTTGTTTTTGAGTAGGGAAAACACTTCAAACAAGATCGCGGCCAGGTAAATGTGAGGGAGGCTTTGCGAAAGTAGACGAAATAAATAGAGGGGGGCGCGGTACCAACTCTCGTTTTGGCCGGTCGCCAGGGAGAAGGTGCCATACTCGCGCCGAAAGAGATGAACGATTAACCGTTGAAAAAAATGAGACCAATCTCCCCAGACCAAAAGGCCATTCTTGCCGAGAAGGAAGTAAAGCAGAGGGGCGAGCCCTAGAAGAAAGCCACCTATAAACTCTAAAGCGTCATTCAGAAAATTACGACGCGTTACCCAAATGGAATAAAATGTCAGAGGCAGAACAAAAACTAAAGTGTGGTGATTGCAAAAACCAAACCCAAAGAGAAGGCCCAGAACCACCAGGAGAGTTCGGCGATTTGAATGGAGAGTTTCAGAAACCAATCGGTAAACGCAAGTCAGTACCAGAGCGGCGAGCAACAGATTGAGGGCGAACGGTTCTATCGTCGTCGAACATCGCCACACAGGCGCCGATAGGAATACCGCTACCGTCGAAGCAAATGCCAAGCTGCTCGAGCTAGTCAGCGCTTCTACCAAGGCAAACATAAGCCATACGGAGATTAGCGAAAACAGGACGGAAAGCCCGGCCAAGACAGGCACCAAAGGTAACTGGGATCCCAACCACGCCGCTCCACGCAAGAAAAGGACGTACAGAGGATAACCCGGTGGATGCGCTATCCCACCGTGCTGTGCGATTACGATAAATTCTGCGGCGTCAAAGTCAGGAAGGCCTTTGGGCAAGGTAGCGAAATAAAGGATGGCTACTAAGAGAATCGCCCCTATTTGCCAGAGGCGGGAGGCGTTTGAGTTTGTCGGCCTCATATATAGTCGTGCTCGGCCATATTCATGTAGTGGTCATCTAAAAAAAGGACGATATTCGGTGGAGTATTCGTCACTGCCCCAAATATAAGGGGGATGGCTATTCTAAAATAACATTGGCTTGGGCCAGGCACAAGGCACGCACCGCCGACATGAAGGGTTAGAAGGGGCGCCCGTCGTGCCCGCTACTTTTCTTTTCTCACACTAGGGCAGAAGCCAGGCCTTATGGAGTTGAGCGGAAACCGGCGACAAACATGTGGACGCTTTTCATAGATGGTACAGAGCCGGTCTTTGTCGAGAAAGAGGCAGTCATGACCGTTCACTTGCCGCAAGACGAACGTTCTGGAACGGCTTCGGTATGATTTTATTAACCCTTCTCTCTTCAGGCGCTGTGAGATTCTGACCAAAGGGCCTTCTACTTCGGAGGCTTTCAAGTATCCCATATGAAAGAGATCCTCGCTTGTAACCACGACAGGCATGGTACAGCAGCCTGCCTGACATCCCGAGCACATCGAAGGCTTATAGCGGAGCCAAGTTTTGGGGCGCACAATATCTACTTTA
>JBBQIT010000358.1:0-4850 GCA_038325205.1 Bdellovibrionota bacterium | reverse complement strand
CGCCGATAGGTAAACCTAACAAAGTCGGTACTTACTTCTCCGTCTTCCTTCATGCGTTCCAGCACCTCAATCGTGCGCTCACAATTCATTGAGCCTTCCTGCTGAATATTACCGTCGATATCAAGGTAAGCGCCCTTATTTTTCCTACTCTGAACTTCGTTGTGAACGCGAAGAATCGCTGCCTGAAACTCTTTAACGCTCCGAGCTTGGTTCACCTGGTAGAAAATGACAGGTTGGGTGCCGAAGTCCGCACGCGCTTGCTCGTAAAGGGCAATATGCGTTTGGGCTTCATTAAAGGCGGTATCCCAGTCTGAAGAGCGGAGGGGATCGACTTCATCTCTTCTCTGCGCTTTGAGATAAAGAAATTCAAAAGCGAACTCGATCCAACAAGCCGCTCGCTCGAATAGGGTTTGGGCCTTAATAATTTTGGCGAGTCGGCTTTCCTTATCGATGTGCCCGGCAAGTCGATCAAAAAATTGAGGGTATTCCTCTTCCTCCGCCCAGGTTCCCAGCTTTTTTTCGGCGGGTAGAATATTCCACACTTCATCTACCTGGGGATCTTTCGATTTACTGGCGCGTTGTCGAAATTGCTTAACAATGGAGTTCCAAGCACTTCGTTCTAATCGACCATTTTCAGTCGAATCAAGTCGTGAACGTTCTGCGAACTCCAAGAGAGAATCATTTATTCCTACTGTTTTTCCTGAAAACCACTTTCCGAGTAGATCGTTGAATCCAGTATCATGATTAAAACCTCGTCCCAGGGCCATACCGGCCTCTGACAGATTGCGGTTCGCTGAATTGACGATCCTCCAGACTTGACTGGGCCTTGCGTAGTACCCCCAGACTCCATAACCGAGCCTATTCATAAGTCCGAAGCGTGCCTGACAAATGGCACTGAGTTCGACTTTCTTAGAGGGTTCGAGAACTTCAAGGATGGTCTGGTATCGGCGTATATTAAGCGGCGCGATTCCGCCTTCAGTTCGTGCGCGTAGAGTTTGAGCGAGCCCCCAAAGTGCTTCGGCCTTTCTCATTTCTCTGGGATCGACCTTAATATTGAGTTCGGTTAATGCGGCGATGATGCCACATAGCAGCGCATGATTGCGGGGATGGTTGGTCAGGACTGTAAACTGAGGGAATATTGCTCTGGAAAGTTTGGTTTGGGGGGAGCTTAGGCCGAGTGGGTTTAACGAGCTCCCAAGCGGATCTAGGACGACAAGCGATGAAAAACCAAAAGGCAGTATTGTTGCGTTGTTTTGCATACCTGATTTAGTTCATTGCCATTTCTTTTACCGATCCCCTGAAACAATTCGAAAGCCCAAGGCTCTGTAACCCGTCAAAACAGATAAATGCATTCTGCCGATGCGACCGTCTGGCCCAACCCTTGTGTAAGAGCCTCAACGTAGGCTTGAATTTGCTTGTGGTAGAAATCTTTTACCCGCATTTCTCTCTCTGGCCCTTCAAAAACGTCGGACTTCCAATCGATAACGTGCAGTCCACTTTTATCTTGGTAGAGCAAATCGATGATCCCGTGGACCTTCCCCTTCACCTTGAACGCCACCTCGGGCAAGACCATATCTGCTTGCAAGATCGTTTGATAAAGTGGGGCAGCAAGAAACTTATTAATTCCCAGGGCAATGGCTCCTATGTCCGCGGCTTCGAAACCATAATTATCGGTGTTCAAGGCAAGGAGAATGACGTTAAGATCGTGCTCAGTCGTTACCTTCTTTTCGCCAGCTCGTTGGCAAATAAGCTCCATCGCTTCATGCACTAGGGAGCCGAACTCCTTGCCCCGCTCACGACCGTCTGGGTTGCCCTTGAATACTTTCTCTCCCTCAGTTTTCAAAGTCGTCGTCACCGCTTCGGACGTTTGCGTTCGTTGGCGGATTTTAGCGAGAGCAAGGTCTTGTAAGCGTCGATGTTCCTCTTCCGGAATGGGTTTGGAAGGTACTATTTCGGAAATCCCCTTCGGAGCGTGGCGCTCCCTATAGGCTTCATCAAGTTCTAGTCGCTCCGTAGGAAACGCCTCATCGAGCAGGCTGAGAAGAGGCTCCATGAAATCACCCGGTTCATCGCCGGAATATTTAACGATGAGGAGCTGTTCTATGGCTCGGGTAGCCGCTACGTACAGTACGCGCTTTTCCTCTTCAGCTTTAAAGACAGCCTCTCGCTCCACATCGCGTGAAAGCTCCGCCTGGTCAGCGAGATCTTGCCCGCATATCCGCTTACCAAGAGGAATAATCAGCTCGCTATTTCGGTCGATTAAGGTACTGATTCTACCCATTCCTTTTGCACCAGGATTGGTAAGAACAACGCACTTCGCCTCCAGTCCTTTCGCGCCATGCATCGTCATGAGCCGCACTTTGCTGGGCTCTTCAGTTTGCAGGAGAAGTTTTTCCTCTTCCATTTCCTCCTCCTCGCCCCAACCAAAATTGCCGGTGCTAAGTGCGCCACCCTGAATATTTTCTAGCGTCCTGGACTCATCAAAGTCATTTAATTCGAGTTCAGCCTTCAAGATCTCCGTCAGCTTGAGCATTGCTGCTATGAAATTATCTCGGGATTTCTCTTCTGCGCTGGAATAGAGCTGGATGCATTTGCACGCAGCCTCGAATCTTGCGACCAGCCCTTTATTCGAATAGGCAACTTCTGCCAGTGGCACTACGCTGGGATCTTTCTCCGCAAGCGTAGCTAAACTCAGATTTTTACTTGGAATGGAACTAAAGAGAGTCTTGATGGCCACATCCGAATAACCAAATAGACAGCTTCGCAAAAGAGCATAGAGGTAGTGAGCACTATCGGGGTTAACCATAGCCCCTGCCAGCGAAAGCAGGGGAAATACCTCTGGCATCTGTAAAAAAGAGCGGGTCTTCGTATTGATCACCGGAACTCCGAGAAACTCAAAGATCTCTTCGTAATCTGCCATTCCGGCAGTTTTTCGGAAGAGGATTAAGAAATCACCGGGGTTCCGACCTTTGGTCACGATTTCATTCTTAATGAATTTGCCCACAAGCCAGGCTTCGCGATTTCTTTTTCCAGCCAATCCAAGCCGTCCGGCTTGACTGACTCCATCAATGCCTGGCTGATCCGACGCCAGATCCAAGGACACTTCTAGTACCTTAACTTGAGGCTCTTTACCGCTGCCCAACTTCGTAGCTTCCATCTCCTCGTACTGCGGGGAAGCAAACTCTTCTTCTGGATGTCGTTTTATAATCTGGGAGAAGTAGGTATTTACAAAGTCTACAATGCCATCGAAAGAGCGAAAATTGGCGGAGAAGACCCGGTCGGCAGATTTATCCCACGATGTAATTAACTTCATGACGCTCAGATAGATGGCGATGTCCGCCCGAGCGAACCCATAGATACTTTGCTTTGGGTCTCCTACAAACAAGAGCATTCCAGGAGTGGGTTTTAGCTTCTTCCAGGTATCCTTGGCCTTGGCGTCTTCGGCGGCTAAATAAAAGAGAATCTCCGCCTGAAGGGGATCGGAGTCCTGAAATTCATCTACGATGATGGTCAGAAACCGACGCTGGAGCGCAGCTCTTAAGAACGCATTATCCCGAAGGCCATCGCGCAGCAGAATGAGACAATCCGCAAAATCCAAGACACCTTGAGTGCGCTTAAACTTGTCATAGAGAGTTCTATAGACGGGGTAAACATCAAGCAACAGGTTGTAACAGGTGGCGGATCGGCTTAACTGGTACGAAGATATCAGCTCCGAAAAGGTCCTCACTCGCGCCTTATATTCCCGCAAAAAATCAGGGCGCTTATAGTTTCCCTGAGTTCCTTTATTTGGGAATGGGTTCGTTCCGCTTTGGAGTATTGCTGCTGTTAGTTCCTTAAGGCGCTTTCGATTTCGTCCTTCGATTCCAAACCGGCCCAGATAGTGTTTGATGCTTTCAAGTTGGAGATAAAGCTTGTCCTCCGGGTCGCTGATTTCTTTTTCGATATTTACCAGTAAGTCATCGCAGAAAGCTCCCACCATTTCCTGAGCATCTCGTTGTTGCCGTGCCTCCGAGTTGGTTCCGTCGTCCACCCTCAACTTGCGTGGGTTCAATTCACGATTGGCGTACAGAACGGAGAAGACATCAAACATCACGTCGTCGCTGACAGAGTCGGCGTACTCGGCCTTGAGTATCTCCCTAGATTTTACCGCCGTCTCAAAACGAGGGTCCTTCTCCGCCTCCAGTAAATAGAATTGATGAATCACCTCACTTTGGATGGTCGAACTTTTCCTTTCGTCAGCAACCTCGCAGGCCGGATCAATATCGAATTCAACTGGAAACTCTTTGAGTAAGTCGAAACAAAAAGAATGAACTGTAGATATCTTGGCCTTATTCAACTCATCCAGAACCGATACGGCCTTTTGCCTAAGGGACTCATCTTGTTCGGCGATTGCTGTCTTTTCCATTATGGAGCGAATGCGATCCTTCAGCTCGGCTGCCGCCTTCGTCGTGTATGTAATTACAGCAAGCTGCTCGGGCTTTAGGTCTCTGTATAGGAAGAGGTTCTTTACGCGCCGTTGAATAGAGTGCGTTTTACCTGCTCCCGCGCCAGCGCGAACAAAAATATTGTGACTCAGTCCTTCCCGAGAGGTCTTGCTGCTAACCCCTTCTGCGTTTTCCCCCGTAATAAATTCGCGTGATGCTTGGTCGGGGAGCCCATTTTTGCTTTTATCGTGCTTCATGCCGAGTCCTCCGCTGCCCCTGCGAGGGCCTCATCTATTGCCGTAAGCAGTCCTGGGCGTTGAGCAAAGTTCACTCGCTTTTTTTGGACGCCGCCACATACCAAGCCATAATCACAGTAGGCGCAGGCATCCGGATTTTTCGGGAAATCCCCGTGTTTAAGAGAATTGC
>JBBQIT010000357.1:0-4883 GCA_038325205.1 Bdellovibrionota bacterium | reverse complement strand
GGAAGCGCTCTGAGATCTTTGCGTTGCTTAGAAGGGGAGGCGAGCTCCTTGTCGCAATCCTTTCGGAGCGACTCGGCTTCTCGGATCGCTGTGGGGTCGTAAACGTTTTCAATCCCATACTTCGCGACGGTGATTTCGATATCGTGTCTGGGAGTGAGCTCCGGTCCCAGTCTTTCCTTCAGCGCCACCAATGCGGGTCGTTCTTTCGAAGGATACTCAATAAACTTTGCGATAACCCATTCGCCCTCTGGAGGATTGGGAGTGCGACGGTCCAAGACGAAACCCTCGTTTTCGTTGATCGAGACCACGTAGCCATTGCGCCACTTGTGGACAACGCCCAAGACTTCGGATTGCCCGTGTTCTAGAACGCGAAGGACTTCGGCGCTTAAGCGCTTACCATCGCGATGGACACGGTATTCGACTTTGTCGGAGTTTAAGAGATAGTTGGCTTCGTTTTTCCCGACATAAACGTCGGGCTGTCCGCGCTCTTCTGGAAGAATAAAGGCAAAGCCTCGAGGATTCTTTTGAACCCTGCCGATATGAACTTTCTTCATCCCGGGGGATTGAAAAGTAAACTGTGGGCCTTTGGACGGAGTAGAGCCTTTGCCGCTCTTGCCTCTGCGACCTTTGGGAGACTTAGAAAAGGAAGAGTCTTTACCTTCAGCTTCTCTACTCTTTTGATGACGACGTGAACGGTTACGCACTTATTTCCGAGGCTATCTTATGTTGTGAGACACGTACAGAAAGGAGTTTGAAGGACACAGGTCAGTAACTACTTCACTGGAGGGGCCATTGGCGGTAGTACAGGCATCGTCGGCCCCGGTACTATTGCATTTAACGACGGCAACTTTTGCGGAACCATATTTCCAGGCAACCGTTGAATAGTCGCAGGGTTCACTAAGGGCGCGCCAAGTGGCGTTCTTCCAGGCGTAATGTCCGGCACGACCAGACCACCCGCTTTGGGCGGAGTCGGAGGTGCTGGAACCTGGGGAACTGCGGGTGGAATCGGAGCAGGGAATGCATTGGCGCCGCCGAAAAGGCCTCCCCCTTCGGAGCTGGGCGTTCGGCCAAAATTTCCTTCCCACTGAACGAAACTTTGCTGATCTAAAGTCTTGGGTCGGTAAGAAACCGAAGGTACGACTCGCGAGGAAGCCATGAAACAGATCACTGGCTCCGGTCCGGGAGTCTGAGGACTAATCGTCTCGACACCGAACGGGCTGCCTGGGAAGTCTTTAGCGTGGAACATGACCTGAGCCGAAACCGCGGAAGAGACAGGATAGCAAACAATAGGTCCGTCTTCGCTTTCACCAGCTTTAGTACTGGCAATGGAGCGATCAGAGGGTTCTGGCACTCGTCCTGCCACTCGAGGCGAGTTCGCTGGGAACACGTCGAGCACTAATCGGGCTGGATGGTCCAACCAGAAAGCGTCTACGCTCACGGGAGATTTCAAAAATGTTCGAATCGTAAAGCCAGAGCTGGGGCCATCAGTATTGATAGAAACAGGGCCCAAGAAGTGACTGCGAGGAACATAAGAGTCGTTGATAAGCGCTTCCGGAATCGCACCAACTAAGGATGCTTGATCGATTTCGATCGTCGCATCTTTACCCGTATTCGGGGCGTCAATGCGAACCACAGGGCGAGAATTGCCCGACTTCTTTGCGAATTCGATCACCAATCGTTCAAAGTTTTTGCCGCTATTTCGGCGAAACCGGAACTTCTTGATTTCAAATTTAGCAAAGGCCCCTTCATCCGGGGTCGCCCATCCACTCGTGGACACCAACGCCATCGACAGCGCGATAACGCAAGCTATGGTAACTCCAAAACGCACATGTACCTCCACAAGCGTTACATCGGGAACCTGTGATAATATCTTTAGGAAACAATGCAGGAAGGAGAAAAGGGTGAGTTCAAAAAACTATCATCGGATCACAACACTTTTCTTATCGGTACTCTTTGGTTTTCTCTTTAGCTGTGCCACCAACTCAGGCGTGCTGACCCAAGTTTCCAGCCAAGACGAACAGAATCAAACTCCTGCGGGAGAATCGGCGGATAGCCCCGCCTATCTCACACTGAAGCAAGTTTTGGAGAAGGCGGGTTACCAAGGCGTAGGTCTAAAATATGAATCCGCGCAGACTTTGACGCTCCTAGCCAAAGTATTTTCTGATCCTCGTACCGAGAATCGCTTGATTCAGCTGGTCTATACCGGTGCCGCCATGTTGTATGACTCTCAGTACAAATCACTGACGGTGGGTGGCTTAAAAGATCCCAACGCCATTGTGTCCTATATTCTAAAAAATGTGCCGGCCAAACCCGTGACGCCTCCTTCGGCAAACAAGCCGTAATTTTTAACAATTGCGCCTTCACGAAACCGGGCTAAATAGCCGAATCGAGAAAGGTGAACTGGCGCCGATTTCGATCTCTCATTTACGACCTTCTCCAAGTATTGCCAGGCCGTGCTTTGCCCGAGTGGGAAGAGCTCAGTCGGGTCGAAGGCAATAAGCCTACCGTCATCCTGGTATCCGGGTTTGCTGCTACTAATCGAAACCTTTCAGTCATGCGACGTAGGCTACAAAACGACGGTTTTAATGTCGTGATCTTAGCTCTCGATTGGCATGCCCTTTCGGATGGAGTTCGCGGCCTTTATCGAATGGCGGAAAAGTTATCGTCGGTTGTTTTAGAACTTAGAAAAGGGCCTTGTCGAGGTGACTCACAAATTTTTCTCGTCGCTCATTCGGCGGGAGGATTAGTAGCTCGCTATTACGTTCAGCTGTTGGGTGGCTTTCATTACACCGACGCGCTCGTGACTTTGGCGACCCCTCACCAAGGCACCTGGCTGCCTATCTTAGGTCTTTTTTCACATCTCATTATTAAAGCCAGATGTTTACTTCAGATGACGCCCATTTCGCCGTTGATCCGCAAAATTAACGCATCTCAGTTCCCCGTTGGGTTCCGTCTCATTTCTATTTTTTCTGCCGATGATCTGATGTGCCCTGTGCACGCGACCAAAATCAATTTACTCGCTGCCGATCCGGGCGCGATAGAATCGATAGAGCTTCCAGGGGTCTCTCACGGAGGCTTTTTGGTAAGGAAGAAAAGCTATCGCTTGGTGTCGCAACTGCTCAAAACGGCACAGGCCCCGGTCGTCAAACCGGAGCCTGCTTCTAAAACGGTACCTGCTTAATTATCCGACGATATCTTCCGGCTTCGCTAAAGCTACGCCGGACAAGTCTCCGCCTGGGATTGCACTAACCTACAATGTCTTCGCCGCCGTCCACGCCAAGCGTGTTACCGGTGAGCCAAGCCGCTTCGTCTTGAACCAGTAAAGAAACCATGTTGGCGATATCTTGAGGCGTCGAGAGTCTTCCCCAGGGATTTCGCTCTTTAGCAATTTCGATCATTTTTTCGTGACCTGGGATTTTTCGAAGTGCAGGCGTATCAGTCACACCGGCACGAATCGCATTTACCGAGATGCGTGAACTTCCCAGTTCAAGCGCTAGCTGTCGGCAGTGGGATTCAAGGGCGGCTTTTGCGGCAGAAACCGCTCCGTAGGTCGGCCAAACTCTAGTTCCTCCGGAAGAGGTCATCGCGAAAATGCGAGAGCCAGCAGGAAGTAGGTTTCGTTCGAAAATATCTTGGGTCCAATACACAAGGCTATGAGCCATCACGTCGTTGGTCATCTCCATCTGTTCCTTAGAGATGCGTTCGTTTTTTTCTTTGGCGGTGAACGGCTTCAAAGTTCCGAAAGCTAAGGAATGGACCAAACAGTGAACGCCTGAAGTCGCATGCTTGGTTAATTCATTTAGCACTTCGCCACGTCTTTCTGCGTCAGCGGCGTTGACGTTGAAAAAGAGGGCCTGGGTACCATAAGATCGAATCTTTGTGGTGACTTCATCGACGTGAGGAAGCGTTCCTTTTCGATCTAAATGAACGCCTGCGATATTCATTCCTACTTCGGCAAGTTTAATGGCGATTGCTTCGCCAAATCCGCTGGATGCTCCGAGAACTAAGGCCCATCGGCCTTTAACGTTAGAATTCATGAACTACCTCCTTCAACTACGATTTTTCTTCCGAGCTCGGCTTAGGGACGCTCTTACCATCTTCAAACAACTTTCCGGAGCTTTTGTTGTCAATATTCCCTTTAGGCGGAACGGCCTCCGGTGTCTTTTCGAGCACGTGTTTACTTAAGTTAATCTTCGAGAAATCTGATTCTTTGATCAGAAAGGGAAGGTCGAGTCCTTCTCTTAGGACAGGAACCATATCTTTTTGCTTCTTACCAAAAGTTAGCTTTAGCGTTGGTTTGTCTTTGTCATTCTTTTCAAATAAACGAAGGACTAAGACCGGAGAGGTCAAAAGCTTAGCGTCCGACTTAGTGAGATACTTAACCGCTTTGGTGTCTTGAAGTTGGGCTACGAGGCTATCCACTTTGGCGCCGTCTAATTTAAATTTTGGTTCAGCAGGAAGATTCCAACCGGAACCCGATTCTTCTTTCGCTATTTCTAAAAGCTCGTGCCCGCGCTCTAAGCGGACTTTTCTGGTATCAAAGCGATTGAACCGTGCAAGATCTAGGCTTCGATAAACCGTCGAGGGGCGTGAAGCCTTCTCCACCATCTCTTTATCGACTTCGTACACAATGGCTCGGTCATCGCGTTTAGCGAAATATTTATCTTTCTTGGAGCCCAACAGAAGCGTTTGATGAGTCTTTTCTTTGCCTTTAGTCAGCGTTAATTTCACCGTAGGCGGAGTGAGTCCGTAGGCGGTGAGATCGGAGGAGCTTTCGGTCGCGAAAGTCTTTGCCGAAAAATCTACGATTGCCGTTAGGAGCTTACTGACTTCGCCGCTATCTGCCGGCAGATTCTCTCGCGCGAGAGACCATTCCTCTTTTT
>JBBQIT010000356.1:0-4901 GCA_038325205.1 Bdellovibrionota bacterium | reverse complement strand
CTCGGATTCAAGGCTGCGAATCTTCTTCGTGAGGGCTACCAAATCCGAGTAGTGCAAAAGCCCGCGCAGATAAATCGTAGGTTTCTTTTCAAGCAACATCGTCCGCGCACTGAAATGGTTCAGCACATTTCCATCGACGGAGAGTAATCGCTCTGTTTTTCCATCGAGAGATTGATTCAATCGTTTTCGCAAAGACAAATAGAGGTCACCAATAGGAACCCGCCAAAAAGATTGAATCCGCAAGACCCAAGGGTCTTCCGATCCGATGGTTTGGCAGTAGTTAAAGGCAAAACTGCGCTCCAATTGCTGCATCCGCCACTGAGTCAGTTGCTCTTCGATCGAACGAAACTCAGTATTTAGCAAACGGGTGTGGGTGGCCAAAAGGGCTGCCACCACTCCCTCTCGAGTTTTTACTTCAGGCGGAGCGATATCAAAGATTTCGACAAAGTCGGCTTGGTCCCAGAGTTTTACGTAACTCTCTGCCAAAAACCGAAAGACTCCTACCAATGCTTGGCCGGCGTCTAACGCCAAACGACCTTGAAAATAGGGCGAAGAAACCCGCAAGAAATTCTCGCGCTGCGAAGGAGTGAAGGAATCCGCACCCACCTCCAGTTTGAAAGTCCTATCCAACGATAGCTTTCTAATCAGTTCTAAAAAGCGTCGTTCGTCTTTGTCTTTCAAATTGAGATCGGGAATGGATTGCAAAACTTTGGGGAGCGCTGTGGAAACGGCGAGGCGTTCAAGTAGTTCATCTACTACCGAATCAATTCGAGAGGCGACTCTATCGTCGGCTTTTAGGCGAACCCAATCCGCCAAACTCAAGGTCGCACTAAAAAGGCCTTCGAGATCGAGCGCGAATTGATTTTCAAGTCCTAGGAAGTATCCATCAAGCGCCACTACTTGGCTGCTGAGTCCTTCCACCGCCACGCGACGCTGCTTTTTTTGTATCTCTACCCCTTCTCGCTCTTTAAGACCTAGACACTCTTTGCAGTGAGGAAGGTAGCCTCTAATAATGATGGGGGCTCGGGCTTGGCTGATTTCGCAAGGAAAGGCGCCTTGGGACCAAAGCACCTCTTTGCTGGATTCGGCCGCAAATCCAGAGGTGCCTAACATCGCTAACACCATGAGAAGACTAAATCGCATTCACGTGCTCTAGTCCAAAAACGGGATATAGGCTCAGAAATATAGACAAAATGGTGGGGCTAATCAATGGATATGACGCAACACACCGAAATAGCACCCGTTCAACTCTGCCCTGGGTCAAGCATCTAGCCCTAAGTACCGAAAAGACTTCGAGTAGGAGTGTGTAATGAAACGGTTTAGTTTGGTTCTTTTGCTCATATTGGCTTCCCCGGCATGGGCCCTAAAATCGGCGTACTTGACCGCAGATCATCCAGAAGGATGGAACTGTGAATTCTCTGGCGGCGTGTGGGTTTGCCAAAGTCAAAGCGAAACCGATCGTAAAGAGTCGGTGGTCCTTTCCATCGCCACTCTCGCTACCGATTGGGACACCGTTGAAAACTACGAAGACTACTTAAAGCAATCTCGCCAAATCGAAGACGAGAACGGAAATAAATTTTCTTCTGAAATCCGTTATGTGCGTAAACGCAATATCAACGGGCACGTTTGGGTAGACTCTTTGCAATTCAATTCCGAATTGCCAGGCTTCTGGTCTCGTTACGTCGTGACAGTGAACGCCACCCCTAAAGCGAAGCTTGCTATTCTTTTGACCTACATCGTTTCGGATGAGCATTACAAACAGCTCGCTCCTCAATTCGAGCGGATGATCTCTTCTATTAAATTAAATATGGAATTTGATCTCAACGAAGCCACGAAGCAGGGTCAGCCTCCCCTCACTTCAGCTGACAAATTGGGACCGCTTCAAAAAGAAATTATTGGAAGTCGACTTCGCACTGGAAAAGCAACTCCTCCGCCGGCACCAAGCGGCGACATGACAACCTATTTGGTGTTGGTGGGTCTTGTGGCAGGAATCGCTTACGTGCTCATTCGTCGTCGCAAGAAAAAGCAGAAAGTGGCGAAGGGAAGCGCTCCAGCGCCGCGTCCTAATAAACCGCCCTCTAATCGTAAAACAGGCTAAAAATCTTTAAGCCTTACGACCATTATCATTGATTCGTTGGGACCAGACTTCATAGTCGTGCTCTCCACGCGAGGATGTTCGAGGAGAATATCAACTAGCATATCTGCGTGGCGATAGGCCGAGAAGGTAAAGCGAACCTCCCCTCCATCACGCGTGATGCGAATCATTTCAAAAAGCGCTTTGTGTAGTCTCCCTATTTTTCTCTCAGTCCATCCGTAACTGGTGAGGGGCAAGAAGTAGGAGATCAGCGCTCGGGAAACGGTTAAATCACACCTTTCACTTTCCAAGGGAAGGTCCAACACATCACCTTGAACAAAGTCGCTTCCCGGGACCGCTCCATCCAAATTCGCGTGGTCAATAGAAACGACATGCGTGCCAGTTTGACTCTCTAAGGAATTCATCACCGCGCCAAAATTAGATCGGCCCGCGCCCACATCGGCGATTCGTAAATTTCTAAGATCGACATCGACCACAAAATTGTATTCAGCGTCGATGTGTGCCAATCCCAGTTCGTGAAGGACCTCGACGGCGTTTGCCGAGGTGATCGCCGGCAAGCCAACCGCAAAGCGAAGCGTATTTCGGCCAAACTCTGTAATCGCTGACAAAAGCCTCTCGCTGCCGAGAGAGTCGACGGCCGCATTGCTAACTAATCGGGCGCACTCCTTCTGCGAGATCGCCTGGGCGGCAAAAGGGCCGAACAGGGCCGCTAAAAGGATAAATGGGCACAACAATTTACGCATAAACCAGAGGCTTTAGCATACCCTTCGAAAACGAGCCACATTTTCGGAGAAGACTGGGTTGATCCCGACCTGCCCCCTGTGCTAAACCCCCTGACCTCAATGAAAACAAAGACTTTAGCCCTACTGGCCCTTTTTTTTATAACTTCGGCCCCACTTTGCCTCTCTGCTGCCCCCACCAAACCGTGTCGCGAGCTGGTGGAAGACGCTTCCTTCGCTCGCATTGGAATAGACAGCACCCTTAAAATAATCGCTGGTCCGAAAGTGGCTAATCAAATCTTTTCGATCGCCGAGACCTTTTATGATCTCTCGCTCGATTTGACCGGTATCGACCGTTCCCTCGTCGCAACTCTCTTGGCCAAAGGTGCTGTGAATGAAGATTCCGCCAAAGCAATTTTGGAATCGGCCGGAGATACGACTTCTCTTCTCCCTCTACTGCCTTCGAATGTAGCCCGTAAAATCGGAACTAGGGATACCGCCTCTTGCTACGAAGCCGCCTTTCCATTTAACGATCCCGCTTACCGACACAACTCGAATTTTATGCCCTATTTTCGAAGCCATTATTACCCGCTGGGCTTCCAACAGGAGTCTCTGCGATACGGTGACCTGGTAGTCCTGTGGAGAAAACATCCCAACGGACCCTTTTTCACGCAGCATGTAGCGATCTACTTAGGCGGAGATTTTCTCTATCATAAGTTTGGACCACACCCACAAGCCGCCTATGAATTCATCACTTTCAAAAGTTTTCTTGGCTATTATGTATATGCCCAGGGAGAAGCCGTTCGTCAGGCACGCCTTGCCAGGCGACAGCCTGATCCGGGCTTCACTGAAGACTTTCATTTTGAATATATGAGATTTGATCCGAAGATCTCCGAAGACCCCGTAAAGGTGCAGGCGGTAAAAGCTTCTATCCAAAGACACTCCGGCAAACCCTAGGATTTGGAGGGGGCGGTACGGAAAACCGTCCGGGAATAAACCGGGCGTTAATTCGGCCGCCCTCCGATCATGCTCTGACGACACGAAGGAAAGACGGCAATCTATTCGTCGTTTGATTCTACGGGGAATTCGAAGTAGCGTCGGTTTAAATCGGATTCTGCTCGTCCGACGGGGCAACTAAGGCGCGCAGGTAAACCAGAGCGTGGGAAACAAGTATGAGAAGCATAATCGTTCTGACAGCCGCAATATTAACCCTTGGGTTGTCTTCCTGTGTGAAACAAAACCCGAGCAAAATACCCACCACACCGGACAAAGTGGAAACCGGAGCGGCATCCCCGCTTCTGCAAGCCGTAATGAAAGATTGCCGGATTACCGACGCGGCTAAAAACATCGATGATCAGTTGGTTACCGCGATGTCGAGCGGTGGCCAATATCGGGAGGGCAGCCAATTGGATGTGGAGTTACTCCTGCAGGGTGCCTCTTTTCGAGCGGGCGCATACCACTTTGATCCTTACAACAAGTATGACCTCATCTTAACGAGCCCCTACTGGATTCATGCCGTATTGGCGAACCCTCCTAAGCCCGATGGATCCGCGGCCGGTGAATTCTGGGGAACTCTTGATATTTATTTAGTTCATCCGGTTGGGGTTGATCTCGCCGGAGCCGAGCCTCGAAAAGGTCCGTCCTACGAATTGCTTTACACCAAAGTGCGCAGCTCAAACACCAACACCCCGACGGAAATACGTCCCAGGACACCGGATTCCGCACCCTCCGTTGTCAGAGTGAGCTGCGCGACCCCATAACCGCTAAACTTTAGACGTCGGGTGGAACACATCGTGTGGTCGAAAACTAATTGGCCCTGCGTATCGGTCGGACGCGTTTCGAAATCAAAGAAATATACCGTTGCTTAGTTTCCACTCGGTCGCGGCCGGCTAGGGACTTTCCTGAAAGCGGAAAAAGGTATCTTCCACAACATCGCGGGCGCCTGTTCTTCCGGTCCACAGGACACTTGGCGGATTTGTTTTTCTGCTCGAGCCCCATACCTTTCGGTCTTCCGGAGTGGGAAAAATAGTAACTCCCGCCGATCTTCCGAATTTGCGGTTTACCGCGAAATAAATCGGAGTTACCTG
>JBBQIT010000355.1:0-4931 GCA_038325205.1 Bdellovibrionota bacterium | reverse complement strand
TTACCGTCGACTTCAACAGCAACCTCCCCGTCCTTAGTACCTTTTAAATCATGAACGTCAAATACTTCGGTGCCGACCGACTCTAGCGCTTGTACGAGGGATTTTGGCCCAGAAACAGCGACTTTGGCGGGCGTTACTTTGGTTAGCCCGATTTCAAACCCTTCGGCGGGTGATCCATTTAGAGTGGGTCTCACCGGAACATAGCGCTCTACCACCTCTTCCAGCCTTATCAAAATGCTGGGCGGATAAAAGGCCGTCACTTTGACTCCATTGGGAAGCTCACCAATGAGGTCTTCACTGACTGAAAAACCGATGGTTGTTTCGCGGCTTCGGCGCAAGTCCGGGCGAATCGTGGGGAGTTTTTTCTCCACGTCTTTTAAAAGGACTCTGGGTCCCGAAAGCGTAAAGGTGATGTAGCCTGGGATCTTGTTTACCAGAACCATCCCAGGGGGCAATAAAGGCTCTAGCTTTACCTGCTTCCTCACCTCTTCACGTTTGAATCCCAGGATAGTGATCCAAAGAATCAAAGCGAGTAGAAGGCTTACGGCTTTGAGCGCTAAGCTTTCGCTAAAGTTCATGGCCGATCCCCCGACTTATCCCCGCCGTGAATTCGCTTTTCCCAAACTTTTTCCTGATATCGGGCTTCGTACTTTCTCAAGCCTAAGAGCTCGAGCAGCTGTTGGCGAAGGCCATTGATATCCAAGTCCCGAGCCATTGTCCCGTGATGGACCAGGGAAATTTCAGCTCTCTCTTCTGAAACTACGATGACGACCGCGTCGGTTTCGTGCGTTAAGCCGAGGGCGGCGCGATGTCGGGTACCTAATTCTTTATTGATCGCAGGGTCTCGCGAGATGGGCAATAAACAGCCAGCCGACGAGATGCGTGAATTACGAACGATGACGGCTCCATCATGAATCGGTGAAGTCGGATGGAAAATGCTTACAATTAGATCCGAGCTGACTTTGGAGTCCAAGATAGTGCCGGCTTCAATGTAGTTCTTAAGACCCGTCTCACGTTCCAATACGATAAGCGCTCCAATGCGTTGTTGGGCAAGAGTAGCGGCTGCTTGGCAAATGTCTTCGATGATGGCGACCTCTTCAATCGTGTTGGTCGTAGTAAAAAAGGGATTTCGTCCCACTTGTGTCAAAGCCTTTCGAATCTCGTCTTGGAATACGATAATCAAAATCAAAATGAGGTTGTTAAAGAACTCGACGAGAATCGTATGCAACGTGTGAAACTTCAGACGCTCAGCGAGATAGTAAAAGATGAGGATGATGCCGAAGCCGGTGAGCATCTGCACCGCGCGAGTTCCGCGGATAAGCAAGAGAACGCGATAGACAATGATACACACGAGCAGGATATCTACGAGATCCTGCCAGCGTACTATCTCGCGTACATTGGCTAAAAACTCCAGCATCTTAGTGGCCAGTCCTCACGTTAGTTCTAGGACACTCTGACATCAGAGTCTCCCGAATACTCTTCGTCAATTTACCACATAAAGTTGAATGGTTTTGAGGGGATAATCAAAAAAACGGTCTTTGTCACGCGGCGCGTGTGGAAACCGTCCCGGACCCCGAAGCGACTTGTCCGGCGTAGCCCCTAGGCGAAGTCGGAGGGATCTCGTTAGGCTGGAAGAGGCGCGGAAGATGGCTAAAAAGATGCGGCCTTACCTCTGGCAGAGCCAAAAGTAAGGCCGCATCTATGGAAAACAAACCGAGGAAAGTCTAGGCAACTTCGGACTTGGGCTTATTTAGCCCCATCGCGATTTCGGCTACTTTGCTGCCACCGCTATTACCTGAATCGTTGGTCGGAACTTGAAACGGGGGCAAGGCCTTCCCTGCCATGACCAACTCAATCTCATCCTTATCCAGGCTTTCGCGTTCAAGTAAGGCTTGAGCCATGCGATGTAACACGTCGACTTTCTTTTCGAGAATCTCTTTGCCGCGATTGTAGTGGGTCGTGATGATGCGTCGGATTTCGCTGTCTACGAGTTCAGCAGTTTTTTGGCTGATGGTAGCGTTTTGGTGAATCTCTCGGCCCAAGAAGATATCTTGTTCCTTCTTACCAATCGCCACTGGCCCAATCGCATCGCTCATGCCCCATTCACAGACCATTCGTCTCGCTAGGTCAGAAGCGCGTTCGATATCGTTTCCGGCTCCCGTGGTCTGTTGACCTAGGACGATGAACTCGGCGAGACAACCGCCCATTAAGAAAGCGATCATATTCTCGGCTTTGTCCTTGGAAAGCGTCAGCTGGTCTTCGAGGGGTAACGTCTGAGTCAACCCTAGGGCCATGCCTCGCGGGATGATCGTCACTTTATGTACGGGATCTAATCCCGGTAACGACATGCCTACGATGGTATGTCCCGCCTCGTGATAAGCCACAGCGCGTTTTTCATCCGGTCCTACGATCATCGATTTTCGCTCAGTACCCATCAGTACTTTGTCTTTAGCAAGTTCGAACTCACGCATGGCGACGACATTTTTATTTTGTCGTGCGGCCATTAAAGCAGCTTCGTTGACTAAATTCTGCAAATCCGCACCCGAAAATCCGGGAGTGCCTCGGGCGATGACCGCTAAGTTAACGTCTTTCGACAAAGGAGTCTTTCGCACGTGAACTTTTAAGATGCCTTCGCGACCGCGGACATCGGGCTTGCTAACGACGACCGTCCGATCAAATCGTCCAGGTCGAAGTAAGGCGGGGTCTAAGACGTCAGGTCGGTTGGTAGCGGCGACTAAGATGACACCCTCTTTAGAGTCAAAGCCGTCCATCTCGACTAAAAGTTGGTTTAAGGTTTGCTCACGTTCGTCGTGACCGCCGCCCAGTCCTGCGCCACGGTGCCGGCCTACAGCGTCGATTTCGTCGATGAAGATGATGCAAGGAGCGTGTTTCTTGCCTTGTTCAAAAAGGTCTCGTACGCGAGAAGCTCCGACGCCGACAAACATCTCGACGAAGTCACTGCCGCTGATAGAGAAGAAAGGAACCACGGCTTCGCCTGCGACGGCTTTCGCGAGCAACGTTTTTCCTGTTCCCGGCGACCCGACTAAAAGGACACCCTTGGGAATTCGGCCGCCTAAGCGAGTAAACTTTTTGGGATCTCTTAAGAAATCTACGATCTCTTTTAACTCTTCTTTGGCTTCATCACAGCCAGCGACATCATGGAAGTTGATCTTGGTGTGCCCTTCCGTCAGAAGCTTAGCTCGCGATCGTCCAAACGCCATGGCTTTTCCACCGCTGGCTTGAATTTGTCGCAAGAAAAATAGAACCAAGAACGAGATGAAGATAACCGGCAACCAGTTAACGAGGAAAGGCATCCAGGCGCTGACCTCTTCTTTTTCGTAAATAGGAGTTAGTTTGTGATCTTCGAAAATCTTTTTGTAAACATCGGAACCGTCACCTTGAGTGACGAAGACTTGCCCACCTTCATACTCTGGCTTGAATTTTCCTTCAAACTTGTCGTGCTCACGAATGGTCAGTTTGGCGACGTGGTCGGCCTTAACCTGATCCATGAACTCGTTGAAGTTCAGTCTCTTTTCTGTGTGATTCACTCTAGCTGTTTGAAACAACAGCACCGTTGCGATCACTAAGATTAACCAAGCGAGAATTGTTTTTTGAGTTGATTTCATAAGTGTAGTGGGAGTTGAGGCCTCAAGGATTTATCGGAGAAAACTAGCTACAGCATTAACGACTTTACGTAGGGATTTCGAGGTGACGCGATTTATTTTCGAGGCTAGCGAGCGGAGTCGAGGAAGCTGAAAGGGAAATCTACTTTTTTCACATGAATTAGAGGGTTTGCTTGAGAAAGAAACCAAACCGTCTCACCACTCGCTTTGTCGACGAGGAGCGGCAAGACTTTTCGTTCCATCATTGGGATGCGGCGTTCCAAGAGGATTCGCTTTAATTTGGTCTTCCCCTGACGATCTCCCGGCGAAAAAAATCTAAAATTGACTCGGCGAGCCAGTTCGGGGGCCAAGTGAATTTCGAGTCCAAGCGATTCGCAAACGAGTTCCCTTCCTTCTATTACTAAATCTTTGATTTTCATTTCGGACATCTGCTTCTTATTTTGAAAAAAAAGGTAACCACAAGAGATCGACATGTGGATCCCACCCGGAATGTCACACCCTTCACTTCTTTCGATGGCAGCACAAACGTAACGAGTTTCTTTTCTCGTGAGCGGTTGGGTTTGCAATGGGCGCAGCAATTTTCTTAAAGTCCGGCTTTGCTCCATGGAAGATAATTTCTGGAAAGGCTCCCATTCCAATCGGGTCCAAAGGGAGGTTTGGACGGAGAGGGCAGAAAGTCTTCTGCGAGAAACTTTGTCTAGAAGTGTCGAAGCTTCGGAAAGTTCCTGACTCATCGCCATCACTTTTTTGAGGAAAGCTTCTTTTCCCCCATGACGTCGGCTGACTTTGAAGAGGTTCGGAAGAATTTGATGGCGAATTTCATTTCTGAAATAGTGAATTTCCGAATTGGTGTGATCGGAATGGAAAGGGATCTTATTTTGTTTGGCGTAACGCTCGATCTCATCTTTGGAAACGCCAAGGAAAGGTTTTAACCACTTTCCGCGTTGTCTTTTCATTCCGCTCAAACCGTCCAGACCTGTGCCGCGGATCATTCGCATTAAGATCGTTTCTAACTGGTCATCTGAGTGATGGGCCGTGACAATGAAATCACAATTCTCATGGCGGGCAGCGGCAAGAAGGAAAGCTCGGCGCTCTTTTCTAAGAAATGCTTCGGATTTGTTTTTTCCTAACCCCTTGGCCACTACACATTGCTGCTTCCTTTGCTTCGCTACGCGTTCGACTAATCGAGCGTCTCTGGTCGAAGCTTTTCCTCTCAGACTATGATTGAAGGTGGCAATAACGAGACGTTCTTTGGAGAGGAGCTCGGAGACCACATGCCAGAGGGTCATCGAGTCGACGCCACCTGAC
>JBBQIT010000354.1:0-4953 GCA_038325205.1 Bdellovibrionota bacterium | reverse complement strand
CGCCAAGTCGCCCTTGCGCCAGGGTCGAATCAACCAAGCCCATCGGCGTCGCTTTAGTGCGACCGCCGCGTAGAGAATCCATGTCAATATTACGTCGCCAAGGCTCGCCATAAGCATCGCCAAATGAGTGGGCGGTAATGAGCCATGGATAAAAAATACCGAGCATTGCAGGTATTCCCAAATCAGATGCAGTACAAAGGCAATCCCCGAAAGAACCGCGGATTGAACGAGCGTCATTTTCCTCCAAAACCATAGTAAGAGCGCGTGACTATCCCAAATAACCGAATACAAGAAAGAGAATCGCTGCTACCAGCAACGCCATAAAGTTATAAGGGGTTGTGTATTTCATGTACTTGGCATGATCAGCGTGAGCCACATGAGATGCCATATTGGTCATGCCAGCAACGGGCGACGTAACATCTCCAAACGTTCCGCCAGTAATTACCGCCGCCACACAAATTGGAATTGCCGAGCCAGCGGAAACGGCTAAGGAAATCGCAAAGGGCATGATCAATGAAGCCGCGGCCCAGCCCGCTCCTATAAAGTAGGTTACGGCGGAAGATAATATAAAGAGCGAGACAGGAACACTCCATGCGGGAAGCGAATTTCCTAAGTTCTGCTGAATAAACTCACTCAATTGTAAGTCTTGTGAAACGGCACCCAAGGACCAGGCCACCACAAGTATGGCAATAATGGTCATGAGTTCGTTACCGCCTGAAATGGTGTCTTTCGTCATTTTGTTAACAGGGTACTTCTGGGAAAAGTAGAGAATGCCGGTGATGATTAACGAAATGAACAACGCCACTAGCATTGCCTTATTGGGATCGGTAGCGGCGATGACAGATAAAACGGTGCCATCTACGCCACTTTTCCCCTTTCCAAAGTACCAGAAGAAAAAGACGCTGAAACAGATAACAGAAAACATCGGCACAACGAGGTTGACTATGCGAGGTACGATTTCCGGTTCCTCATGTTCCATGTCCATATTCATCGCCTCGGAAGCTTTTCTCTGCACGTGTTGGCGTTGTCTCTCGGTTGAAGGCTTCTTCCATTGAACAAATATGGAAATAAACGTGATCACTAAAACAACAATACTAAAAAATTGAAAAGGGATCGCATGAAGCAGAGTGCGGTAGGCAGACTCTTGCCCTTGTACACCCGCCGCCTTTAACCCGAGACTGATATTTGCGATATTGAACCCAACGAACGTTGTCGCGATAGGAACTAGTTCGATCGCTGGACTCGCTGTGTTGTTAAGCATGAAAGCAAGGCGTTCATTCGCGATCTTATTCTTTTCCGAAAGCGAACGAATAATTGAACCGGCGCCAACAATTCTGAAGGCGCAGTCGATAAAGGTAAAAGGTATCAAGCTCCACAGAGTGTAAAAGACCCCCCTTTCACTTTTCACATATTTGCTTACGAACTCTGAAAATGCATTGATGCCGCCCGCTCTCTTAATGAGGGCTATCAGTCCACTGAACAGGTACAAAAATAACAGCACCTGCAAATTGCCCCTATCGGATAATATTTTGATTACATTTTCTATCGCGGTTTCAAGCCCACCTATGACCGAAGGGTTTAGCAGATAGCTGCCAACCAATAACCCCAGCAGAAGAGACGGCAGAATCTTTTTGGACCAGATTGCAATAATGATGGTTACCATCGAAGGTAACAATGAAAGCCAAGTCTTATCCATGGTGGGGCCTCATTTTCGGTACAGTCACTTTCCAGTCCGTTTCTGCGAACACGTATACGAGCAGGGGGTGTCGCTTCATCTAGGTCTCGTCCGTTTCGAGCCTTTTTTTGGCCTCCGAAAGTCGATCGCGTTTCTCCGCTGAGACTTCCGGGTACTCCAGTCCCATTGACTCGATGGTAGTAGTGAGAACACTCGCGACAAGGCCTCGACCAATCCATTTGTGGTCGGCGGGAATTATGTACCAGGGCGCCCATTCCGTACTTGTTTCCGTTAAAACCGCTTCATAAGCGTGGATGTAATCGTCCCAATGCTCGCGTTCGGAAATATCGCCGAAAGCAAATTTCCAATGCTTCTTCGGATCTTCGATCCGCTTCAATAGACGATCTCGTTGTTCTTCCTTGGACAGATTGAGAAAAAACTTAAGGATCACCGTCCCGTTCCGCGTAATGTGCCTTTCAAAGTTGTTAATATCGTCAAAACGAGATCGCCACACCTCTTCACCGGAGAGTTTGTCAGGAATTCTTTGGGATTTGTAGATCGATGGATGCACCCTTACGATCAACACTTCCTCGAAATAGGATCGGTTGAAAACACCGATCTGCCCTCGCTGGGGTAGCTCCTTCATGTAGCGCCACAGAAAGTTATGATCGAGCTCATTGATGGAAGGATGCTTGAAGCTAACCACTCGGCACCCCTGTGGATTGATGCCCGTCATCACATGACGAATGATGCTGTCCTTGCCTGCCGTATCCATGCCTTGGAAAATCAGTAGAATGGACCATGAATCTGAAGCGTGGAACAACTCCTGTCGTTCGCGGAGAATCTCGATACGCTCTTTGAGAAAGCGATTCGCCTCCTCCTTACGTTCATCTTTGGGAATGTCCTCATCGCCCGCGAGCCCCGGATCGTAATCCTTGAGCCGAACCTTCGTGCCGGGCTTTACCCGGCAAGAGTCGATAAGTTCCGCGAGGTAGTTTTTCATGCTTTAAGTCCGGGCGAACTCAGGGCGGGGTCATCGACATGCCTCACTTTTTTGTTTCGGGTTCGGAGCCGCTCTTTTTCATCATTCGGCCCTTACCGCGCCTTCTGTGGTGCATCCCGTTCATCCCGTGCATTTCGTCCATTTCGTCCATCATGGGACAGTGGCCCTCTTTGGACATCGGACAATCTTTTCTCATCTGTTCGCGGCATTCGGCCGTCGGCTTATCCGTGCGTAAGCACTCGGCCATCTTTGTGTGTAACTCAGCTATCTTGTCCATCACGTCCGCACGTTTCGCGCGCTCTTCCTTGTTCAACTCCGGCATTCTTTTGGTGCCTTCATCGTCGGCGCGAGACAGTGGTGATTGAAGGATGGAAAACGAAAGAACGAGAAATGTAGCAAAACGCATCATAAGGAAACTCCTGGGTCAAATTAGCTATCGCATGCACGTTGGGTGCAAATTGCGCACCATGCGCCTTCCCGGAGCTGCTATCGGTGATGATGCAAAAGACCAACGCATTGCGGACTCAGCTGGGAGAAGCCTATGCCTCTCGCCTTCAAGTCCCTTTCGTCCCACTTCCTTCTCTTCGCTCGAATCGCGCCGCAGAGTCACCCCAGTGCAAATTCTTGCAGGGGGACCTCGACCGTGAGACTTCCGTTGAATAGTACCGAAAGACACGACCCATTGTACCCAATTGAAACACCCGACTCGCGGCGACGGGCACGAAGGATTCCTTTACCTGGTCATCTGTTGCACTAGTGTTTTAGTAACTCTTACCAAGGTATCGCGCTTCCAATCGATTGCGGTAAGTGCGCCATGTTCTCTCGATTGAAGTGTGTCCCATCCAAGCCGATACCTCTTCGAGCCGAAAACCTCGATTGAGCATTAGGTCGGTGAATCCTTTCCTGCCTCCGTACAGGCCGACACCGTTTCCAAAATGTTGCCTGAGCGTTTTGACGCACGGCCTCGCAAACTCTCCCGACCGAACTATCTTTGAGATCGATCTCTGCTGTTTTGAAATTAGGGGGATGAGTTTCCATCGTTCCCATGGGGGCAAGGCCACCAATTTTTCTTGGTAAATCCAAAGGACCGACGGGCCCTTTGGGATGCGTTTGATATGAAAATTTCCTGGCTGTTTCAGCCTGTCGATTTCCGATGGACGAAGTCCTGCCCATACCGAGAGGAACAGCCAGTTGTAGTGGCGCTCGTGAAGCCGTGGTCGTGTAGCTTCAAGCTGGACGGCCGAGATGGGATCGGACTTGCGGCGCTTATCCGCAGTTTTCTTGTAGTAGGCTTCAGAAAGCCTGCTGCGCTCATGACCTCGCGGAGAGGGAACGGGCAGAAAAGCCATCCCTATTTTTCGTGATAAGAAATACCCCCAATGGTTGATCAGCCGTAAAATTTTCCTGATGTAAGAAAGGCTCCAGGCTTTCTCGTGGAAGTAGTCGTAAAACCGATCCACGGAATCAAACCACTCGCGTGGTTCAAGCTGAAGTTCGAGGATTATCTTTTTCGCGGTGGACCAGCACGCGGCTGATGGACGGCGATCAGAATCGTTGAGGTTCCTACGCAAGAGAAAGCGTCTCTCGAATTCGGCCAGAAACGGTTCGGGAAACGTCGCTGCGTTGGCGAGGTTTGACTGCTTTGCTTTTAGCTCGATTTCTAGGTGGCGGTCAGCGAGTCGCCGCAATCGAAGGTGACTATTCAGCTGTCGTTGCCGAGCACGGGCTTCATCAATTGACATCGTTGGCCTGAATCCCAAGTCTCGCCAACGCTCCGTTCCGACATCGCATTCCTTCTTTGGTCTCTTCGCTGTAGATCTCGCGGCATCCCGTTTGCGATAGGAAACAAACTGCAATTTCCAGTAAGGAGCCTCTTTCTTTTCCCGCAAAAACCGAACGTAGTAGCCCACAGCCAACCTCCAACAGTTACCGACGTAAATGAACGTCCACCCCGTCCGATTCGGACGGGGTTTTGTATCGCAAACTATTGGAATGATTGGAAGTAAATTGGAGGTGGGGTCGAACCCTAAATTCGCCATTCATAAAACACAATAAAATCAGCGAGCGAGTGGTTATATCGTCGATATCCGAGTGATCTTCTTTAAGCGTCAGTAAGCTTCGTGAAGCAGCCCTGTCCATCCTTCCCACGCTCCTGCCACGCTCCAAAAGGTACCGCGCCGAATATACCGTCCGCAGAATCAATACGAACTTGTCAGCGCTATCACTCGCCTCTCAGGTCAGATAATGCCTGCGGCTAACGCGATCGCGAGCAGAA
>JBBQIT010000353.1:0-4962 GCA_038325205.1 Bdellovibrionota bacterium | reverse complement strand
ACCAACGCGATTGTGACACTGACGTTTCCAAACATATCCCCCTTCGGTCGTTGTTCGACGGCCGGTGGAGATCGGTATTTCACTTCGGTAGTGGATCTATGCCAGCAAAAGTACGGAACGGTCATGATGCACACTGCGGAGTCTAGCTACGCTAGTCCTTTGGTTTTGGGCACTGTGGCAGCTCCGATCGTGATTCCGGCGAACAATTCGGTCTTGATTCAAGCGCAACTGAGTTTAGCTGGGCCAGGATCACCAGCCAGCACGGCGGTGGTCGGTCCTTGTCCCGTAGGAATTCTTTTCGATTTCGAGCCCGCTATTCAAATCGAAATCCAGGAAGATAAAGGAGCGGTCATAGGCTCTTTCACTTATTCGACTCCGCCCCTTGGTCTTTCTGCAGTGCAAACCTGCTCAGGCACGAGTTACAACGGCTATGACTGGGGCTATGTTCCGCCCTTTGGTCAGTACCCCGTATTCCTCAACGGCGGTCGGCCGTTCTAGTGGCTAATTGTTCTTCAGGTAGTTTTCGATTCTATCGAAGGCTTTGCCTAAGATCTCTTCATTCGTAGCGTAGCTAAGACGTACGTAATTTTTCAGTCCAAACGAGGATCCAGGCACAAGCCCCACGTGAGCTTTCTCTAAAAGATCGCGACAGAGTTCCCCATCATTCATTTTCTTTCCCGCTAAAAACTTTGAGAAATTTAGCCAGAAATAAAAAGCTCCATTGGGCCTAACGAAAGTGACGTAATCGCTGAGACGGCTCAAGCGTTCGAGACAAAACTGACGACGGCGTTCGAAGGCCACTACCATGTCAGAGACATAGTGAGCTGGCAGCTTTGCTGCCGTGATAGCGGCCATCTGTACGATGCTAGAAACGTGACTGTTGCTTTGGCTTTGCATCGCAGTCATTTTCTTGATCAGGTCTTTGTCTGAGATTCCCCAGCCCAATCGCCATCCGGTCATGCAGTGACTCTTTGAAAAGCCGCTTACCGTAATCGTATGGCTTTTTACTTCGGGGCCAAGCGAAGCGATGCTGACGTGTTCGGCTCCGTCGTAAATAATCTTTTCATAAATCTCATCGGACAAGATCCACAGGTTTCTCTGTAGCGCCCATCCTACTAATCGGATCAGATCTTCTCTGGGATAGACCACACCAGTTGGATTATTGGGGCTATTCAAAATAATGCCTTTGGCGCTAGCCGGAATAGCCATGCCCTTCCAACGATCTACGTTGGCGCGAAAGCCGTCTTCTTCAAACATGGGAAGCGGAATGACTTGGGCTCCGGCCAATTCAATCATGGGCGTGTAGCTGACCCAAGCGGGTGTCGGCATCAAAACCGAATCGCCTGGCTCAACCAAACATTGCAGCGCTAAATACAAAGCATGCTTCGCTCCGCAAGTGACGATGACTTCGTCAGCGGAAACGTTAAATTTATTATCTCTTGTGACCGTTTCAGCGATGGCCTCTCTTAAGGCTAAGAATCCGCCTGCAGGAGTGTACTTAGTAATTCCGTCCTGCATGGCTTTAGTGGCTGCTCGTTGAATGGGTTCCGGCGTATTAAAATCCGGTTCGCCCACGGCAAGACTGATGACATCGATGCCTTGTGCTTTCAGTTCAGCCGCTTTGGCGGAGACTTCCATGGTTGACGAGGATTTTAGGGAATTGACTCGGGAAGCCAACTTTAACATATACGCTCTCTTAATTTCTTTTCCACATGCGGAGGCACTAGCTCGGTCACGTCACCGCCGTGAGAGAAGACCTCTTTGATTAGGGTGGAGTTTACGAAGAAAAACTTTTCTGAAGCCATGAGGAAAAAAGTCTGCAGGTCGTGGTACATGCGACGATTCATGGTGGCCATCTGAAATTCGTAGTCGAAATCAGAAATTCCTCTCAGCCCACGCAAGACCACTTGAATGTTCGATTTTTTTGCATAGTCGACAATCAAACCGTCGTAGATTTCGACTCTAACTTTTCCCACTTTGGAAAAGCATTCTACTACGAGAGCTTTGCGCTCTTCCGCATTGAATAAAGGCTTTTTCTTAACCGAATGCGCGACAAGGACTACGATTTCGTCAAAAAATACGAGGGAGCGAGTGATGAGATCTACGTGACCGTGAGTGATGGGATCAAAGGTTCCTGGATATACTGCCCGTCTCGGTGTCACCTGTGGGGTCTGGATTGTGGGCTGGTTTTCCATTGGTTCCGCGTCGGCTGTTACATCTCTCATCAAGACTATGGAGCCCGGAAGTATATGAGCCGGGATTCTCCAAAGGGCGTGTCCTTCCAAGCGGCAAGGCCCTGAATTGGAGGGGAAGTTACCACCCGAGTTGGGTGTTTCACAAGAAAAATTGAGCCAGGCCTAAGCACCCGAAAGACCTCAGTTTGGAGCTGTTTTGAGAACTTTTCGTTCCAAAGTCGGAAAGGAGGATCGGCGAAAATAATATCGAAGGAGGAAGCTGATTCGGCGGCTTTGGCTAGGTAGGTAAAAGTGTCCATTTTGACCACTTTGCTATTGGGATAACTTGCCGTCGCATCCTTAAGAATTTTAGCGGACGAGGAGGCACTTTCGACAAAGGTAACGGAACTAGCGCCTTCCTTAAGACACTCCATTCCGAAACGTCCCTGACCGGCGAATAGGTCCAAAACGTCGGCGTCGTCTAACCAAGGTCTAAGCGTATCGATAGCGCTTTTTAGGGCTCTGGCACCAATCGGGCGCAGATCGGGCGGGTCAGAATTTATCCCACCTTTACGCAACGTACGGGAACTCCGGAAAGAAGAACTCTTGTCCCATCGGGAGTGAAGTTCCATTGGACCGAAGTGAGTCCGTTACCGCCGTTGGCCGCACAGGTGTTCCAAAGGGCTTCAAAGCCCGGAGCTAAAGGGTTGTCTCCTTCAGTAGAACTCCATGCCGAGACAGGCATTAGGTAAGACTGGATATCGTAGCCTGGGATTGCAGGGGCTGTTGTGATTACCATCTCACTATCGCTAGAAAAGGTTGAAGGCGCCGGTGCCACCGAAGGCTGTGGAGTTTTTGGACGGAGAGCTGGGGCCGGTGCTGCAGCCGCTTTTGGCTTCGCTTTGGGGGTTTCTTCCATCGTCTCGCCAAAATCTACGATCTCTTGGAAGGCGGTACGACTTTCGGAAAAATCAGCAAGAGGATTTTCAATGGCTCGATCTCCGCCGGTACCAGGGTCTTCGGTGTTAGTGGCGGTGGCCTCTCCCTCTCCGGTTTTCATGTCGTAGAATGGGTTGAAGCGCATCCCGCATTTGCATTCGACCTCGAAGAGATAATCTTCGTGTTCCATTTGCGTTTTACAATTAGGACAAGTGGACAACATTCGGTACCCCCTATTTCTTTAGACAGGCTCTGCCGCCCCAACGAGATCCTTCGGCTTAGGGCCTCAGGATAATTTCGCCGCGCTCCGCGCCAGCGAAATTACTTGCCGTGGCACTTTTTGTACTTTTTGCCGCTGCCGCAGGGACAAAGGTCATTACGTCCAACCTTGTCGTCCTCTCGCTTGACTGGGGCTCGAGTGGTCTCGGCCTGGTCGCCATGGAAAAAATTCATCGGCTGCTCTTTGGGCTGCATCTGTTCGACTTGCTCTTCACGGGTCACTTGGACGCGATAGAGCCTGGAGATGACGTCAGTCTTTACCTGTTCGTCCATCAACTTAAAGAGCGTAAAACCTTCTTTTTTGTATTCGACGAGCGGATCTTTTTGCCCGTAACCTCGAAGGCCGACGCCTTCTTTAAGATGGTCCATATTGAGCAGATGATCTTTCCACAACTGATCAATAGCTCCGATATAGATGACATGTTCTAGCTGACGCATGACCGACTCGGTCATTAGCTTTTCTCGCTCTGTGTACAGTTTTTCAGCGCGATTGTAGATTTCGTCTACTAGCTCGACTTTCGAATTAAACTTGTGGGTGATCTCATCGGGCTCAAGACCAAGCTTCGAGTCGAATAGTCCTAGCAGCGCTTCCAGAAGCCCCTTGGTGTCCCACTCTGAAGTCAGTTTTGTCGACGCAAAAGCTTCCGCAATGTTGATGATCTGCTCGCGAATAATGTCTAAGACTAAAGGCCGGTTGTTTTGACCACCAAGAATTAACCGGCGTAACTCGTACACCACTTCACGTTGCTTGTTTAAGACGTCGTCGTACTCAAGCAAATGTTTTCTGATGTCGTAGTTATGGCCTTCAACTTTTTTCTGGGCATTTTCAATCGCTTTGGAAATAAACGGATGCTCAATGGGCACGTCTTCTTCCATTTTAAAGCGATCCATGTAGCCTTTTATCTTTTCGCCTTGGAAAATACGTAACAGCTTATCTTCTAAGGATAGATAAAAACGGCTCGAACCGGGATCTCCCTGACGTCCTGCTCGACCTCGCAACTGGTTATCAATACGACGTGATTCGTGCCGCTCGGTACCTAGAATGTGAAGTCCACCCATCCCCGCTACACCCGGGCCTAAGACGATATCGGTTCCTCGACCGGCCATGTTGGTCGCGATAGTGATCATTCCGGGCTGACCCGCCTGAGCTACGATCTCAGCTTCTCGTTCGTGGTGTTTCGCGTTCAATACGTTGTGAGGCACGCCGCGCTTTTTCAGTAGTTCGCTGATGTATTCCGATTTTTCAATTGAGATGGTACCGACAAGGGCGGGTCTTTTTTCTTTGTGTAACTCTTCAATCTCGTCACAGATGGCGCTGTACTTAGATTTTTCTGTTTTATAGACGACATCCGCGTGATCTTTACGAACCATATTGCGGTTCGTGGGAATGACCAAAACTTCCAACTTGTAGATGCTTTGGAATTCAGCGGCTTCGGTATCCGCAGTTCCCGTCATACCGGCCAGCTTCTTGTACATACGGAAGAAGTTCTGGAAAGTGACCGTAGCCAGAGTTTGGTTTTCGTTTTCGATGGTGACGCCTTCTTTGGCCTCCAAAGCTTGATGTAAGCCG
>JBBQIT010000352.1:0-4980 GCA_038325205.1 Bdellovibrionota bacterium | reverse complement strand
GCGCCAAAGCGACGACCGTCACGGCGGCGCAAAAAGGAAAGCCCATCTACGTCACTATCTCTAAAGACGGCGGCATCGCCGTCAATAACGACAAGCTCGCCACTGAAGAAGCTCTCACACAAACGTTGAAAGACGCGGTTGCCGCTAGCTCCGATAAGACGGTCATCATCCGTGGTGATGAATCTATCGTCTTAGGAAAAGCGGTGAAGATCATGGACGCCGCCCGTTCTGCGGGTGCTGAGAAGATCGCGATTGCGACACAGCCCGCGGGCAAGCCTTAAAAAGGCGTCCGACTTCCCCTACGGCTACGCCGGACAAGCGCCGGGAGCCCGAGACCGATTACTCAAACGGAATATAACTAGAGTAAGGCATCATGATTCGCGATAATCGTTTCGCGGGGTACGGCCCAGCCTTTTGCGCAATCTTTCGGATGTTGGAGTCTTCGAGGTCAGGTCGTTCCGCTAGCGCCTTATAAACGGCTTTCGCTTCCGCTCTCTTACCTAATAAATCATACGACCTAGCCAAAAAGATGCAGGTTTCAAAGTATTCAGGCGGCAGCGCTGCTAACCCTTTCGCAGCGGCTTTCTCCTCAATAAATGCTTTGGCCTTCGCTAAGAGTTCTCTCCCTCCCTCGTAGTCACCGTTCTTAAGTCGAATCACTCCCGAGACAAGCGCTGCTTCGGGAACAAACTCGATCTTACTCATTTCGTCTAACCATTTCCCCGCTTCGTCTAGTTTCCCGTCGAAGGCAGCAATGAAAGACAAAATGAATGCCGTCTTCGAAGCTACCTTTTTTTCGTCGCTAAAGCGGTACCCCGGTAAAATCGTGCCGGTTCGACCGCCTCTCCCTGCGAAAAGCTCGCCCAGATCAAATTCGTGATAGTCGCGGATCTGGATCGGAGCATCGCCTTCGGCAAAGTACGCTTTCATCTCACTTGGATCGAGTAGCAAACTTTGGATGTTATAAACCTGAGAAATGGTACGGTTGATAATCTTCTCTTCCCCCCAATAGGGATCGAAATGATCGCTCAAGCACTTCACCCCTTGAGCCGCCGTCATTTTTCCCTGATAGGCACTTACTAACCGCTCAAGCCGATTTTGACGTGAGTGGTTATCCCAATTCATTCGAGCGGTGGTGGCGAACTCGGAAGCCTGGCATTCTGCGGTAAGAAAATAATTGCTGTGAGCAAGAACAGGATCTTCGGTGGAGAGTCGCCTGATTCCCATCGCCCGCGGCGTATTTTCAACGATGGCGGCTTCTTTGGCCTTTCCATCGGTAATCACAAACGCCCAAGACGTCGCCACCTTCGATGAGCGAATGATATCGATCGCCGCGTTTAGCGAGGTCGCGCTTCTTAAAACATCCTCCGCGATAATAAACGGAAGCGTTCCCTTTAAATTGGAAGCGGCACAATAATGCTGATGCAACGCGATCGAGATCTGAGCTTCGTTAATTCCTGTGATTCCCGCGATGGGAACTCCCGCACTCGCAAAACCAATATAACGCAGTGATTTAGTAGGCTCCGTAACCTGAATAACAGGGTACCTGTCCCAATAGGCGACACCGGGAAAATCAAGATTTCGCCCGTAAAAAAACTTATCTCCCGACTGAACAAAGCTGGTGCAGCCAAATCGAGGTGGCTCTAGCACCTCGATCACCGTATTAGGCCTTAGGCGGGCCATATAGACTTCTAAAAGCGGCAACAAATCAGGAAGAACGACTGAGATCATTAAATCGTCGTAAGATTGACCGCTCGCGTCGGCCACTCCCCTAATTCTCTCCAAAACATTGTCGGGCACTTGAGATTTGAGCTTATTTACCAAAAGGGGATCGATAAGCCGGGAGATCGCGGCAAAGGCGAGCGCTTCCAGCCTCCCTTGAGGCGCCTGACTTAACGCTCGCTTCCAAAAATCACAATAGAACTTGGCCATCCCCTTTCCGATACAGTCTGCGGTCTGTTCGGCATGACTTCTACCCATCTCGTAGTCCGATCCCTTGACGTGGATGACTTTCGCGGGGCTTGCCGGATAAGGGTGCTTATTTAGAAAGGTATACATTCGATCAAAACTTTTATAAATTTGTACTACATGTCAAATTGTCGACGTGCTTTAGCGGATGCTTTTCGCCTTCTCTTCAAACGCCCTGGCGTTTTCTTGCTTATACAAACGCCAGGAGCGCTACTAACTCTGTTTGATAAAACGTTCATGGTCAACGTCGAGAATTTGCCTCCGGCACAATCTCTCCCGTGGATCATTCCTTACTTTTGCGTTTCCGTCATCATGACAAGTTTTATCTCAGCGGCCACTTATATGGCCGTGCTAGACGAGAGCGAAGGGAATAAAAGTTCTTTCAAAGCCGCTTTCAAAAAAGTGTCGGGCCAATTGGTTCCGCTATTCACGGGCTCACTCATCACCGGAGCTGTGATCCTGGCCGGATTCTACGCCTACCTCATTCCGGGCATCCTTGTTATGTGTCTCTATCTGTTTCTGCCCCAGGTCATCATGAATGAACCTGGCCAACCTCTCATGGTCTACTTCAATCGATCCTGGAAAATGGCGCGCTCCCATATTTGGTCGACCCTAGCCTTAGTCACCGCGATTCTTATCATCACCCTATTGGGATATTTCTCTGATATCGGTTTCGCCATGACGATAGGCCCAGCTTTTTTGCACTTTGTTCCTTCCCAAACGGCGCTCCTGGTGGCGTCTCGGGGAACTCAGCTGTGTCTAACCATTGTCGGAGAAGCAGTAGCGGATCTTTGGGTCTGCTGCTATTTTCTAAAGATACTTAAGGAAGGCGGAAATAAATGAAAGCCATCGCGGACCGTCTCGAAAAACTGGTTCACTCTTCGAACTACTGGGTGGAAGCCCGCTATCACCGCAGGAAAAGCCAGCTGATGCAGGTCCAAAAAGGGCTTGTAAAGCAAGTGAAGTCTTCCACAAACGGTGGCGTCGGCATTCGCGTCTTGGTGGACGGAGCCTGGGGGTTTTCTTCAACTTCTGATCTTAGTGTGAAGTCGTTAGAAAAAGCGCTTAAACAAGCCGTCGATTGTGCGAAGTCTATTAGCGGTCTTAAGAAGGCTACGGTAAAAGCACTTCCCAAAGTGAAATTAGCCACGGGAGAATTCATGCTCGAGGGATACGAAGCCCTTGAGAAAATGACACTTGAGCAAAAGCTTAGTGCCGTTCTCAAAGCCGAAGCCGAAACCCGTAAGCGATCTTCCTCCGTCCAGACCGCAAGCTGCGGCTACAACGAAATGTTTGAAGACAAGATCGTCGTCACTACCGACGGGGCGAAAGCGATATCGCGGCTGGCCCGCAACGAGTTCAAGATCTCGGCGGTCGCTTCTGAATCCGGTGAAATGGCAGAAGGCCGGCACAGCGTGGGAAGGACCGGAGCGTGGGAATGCCTGTTCGACCAAGAATCGATTGAACAGATGTCTGAAGATGCCGTGAAGCTTGCGGTTGACCTTCTTAAAGCACCTCGTATTCCGGGAGGACTCTCTACTTTGATTTTGTCCCCCGCTATGGTCGGCATCCTGTCTCACGAAGCCATCGGCCACACGGTTGAGGCAGATTTCGTGTTGTCCGGTTCAGTCGCTGCGGGAAAGCTTGGTAAAAAGGTCGCAAGTCCGTTAGTCACGCTTTACGACAGTGGTGTTGTGGCGGCCTGCAAAGATGCGGGCGGCGCTCTGCTCGTAGACGACGAAGGAATTCAGACCCAAGCTACCGTCATTATCAAAGACGGGATCTTAAACTCCTACTTGCATAACCGCGAATCCGCAGCCCTCTACGGTGTCGAACCCACGGGAAATGCGAGAGCATGGCTTTATCAAGACGAACCGCTCATTCGCATGCGAAACACTTTCATTGCGCCCGGAACTCAATCTGTCGACGAGATCATTTCGAATACCAAAGACGGATATTTGGTTGATTGCCCCTTAGGCGGCCAAGCAGACGCTACCGGCGAATTTATGTTTGGCGCTCAAAAGGTAACCAAAATTGAGAACGGGAAACTTACCAAATTGTACCGAGGCGCCACTATCTCCGGCCAAGCCTTTGAAGTGCTTTCTACGGTAGATGCCGTTAGTCACGAGTTTAAGATGGATCTAGGATCGGGTTACTGCGGAAAGGGACAACCGGCGAAAGTGGATGCGGGTGGACCGTTTCTACGCTGCAAAGCAACGATTGGGGGAATACAAAGCTAATGGAACGCCTCAAAAAAGAACGTCAAAATTTAGAAACTGCAGCCTCTAAACTCCTTTCCGCCGCTTTAAAAGCGGGTGCCGAAGCTGCCGAAGTCTGCGCCACCTATACGGTGCAAACTAAGATCGCTTTGGAGAAGCAGGATTTCCATCTCGCTTCCTCTGACGATGGCTATAACTTTGGCCTGCGAGTCTTATCGGCGGGGAAACAGGGATTTTCGTCGACCAACTCCATAGAAGCTCCCGACTTAAAGGAAGTAGGAGCCAAAGCGGTGGAGATAGCTGGCTTCTCCCCTGAGAATCCTTATAACTGTATTTCTCCATCGGAAAACGTTTCCAAAGAAGCTCCTACCTCGCTTTGGGATGACGCTCTTTTTGATCTCTCGCTTCAGACGCAAAAGGACTGGACGAAAGTCATGGCCGACGAGGGAACTCGCGACCCCAAATTTCGGCTCAATGATGGAGCGGTTTCCATCTCGGCAGGGCTGTATCTCATTTTGAATTCTCACGGAACTCACAAGATGGAGAAGGAGACTTCTCTAAGCTGGAGTGTCATGGGGATGGGTGTTGATGGAGAAAACATCTCCAGCTTCGATTACTTCTCGCAACTGATGCGTTCGGCTCAAGGGGCACCTGATAAGATCTCGGCTACCACCCGTAAGTTTAGAGATTTCATTCTCTCGACGTTAAAAGTGGGTCCTACTCAGAGCTACAAAGGCCTGGTCGCTTTTTCGCCACGAGCTGTGCTGGATATTTTAGTGTCAGGCTTAAGCAG
>JBBQIT010000351.1:0-4993 GCA_038325205.1 Bdellovibrionota bacterium | reverse complement strand
ACGGTCGGTCCCACCGCCGCCGGGGTTCCCCATTTGCTCTTCGTCCGTGGATCAAATTCGAAATCCCCGTAGAAATTTCCTGACATGGGAAAATCAAAAGTCTCAGCAAGAAATCGGATCGGTTCGACGCCTTGAAGTTTTAGAGTCTTCGCAATATCTTTGTGTTTTCTATCTTTTGGATTGCTCAATGTTCTGGCGAGAGGTGCTGTGACCCCAGCATGACTAAGATCGATGGCTCCCACGCCGTGAAAGACAGTAGCCATCATTTCTGGATTCGGGAAAGCAACCTTGGGATCCACTCGATAACGATACGTAAGCATGTCGGACTGATTTTGGCTCACCATATCCGGGATCACGATTCGGGGCCCCGGACTAGAAAGATGGGATCGAACGTATTTCAATAGGCTTAAACCGCAGCGGACTAAATAGTGCCTGCTTACCTGAACGGCTTTTCTTTCAGGCTCTGGATTTAGTTCGATACGCGCGCGTAGGTAACGGTGCCGATTGTATTCATTGTTAATGAGGGCTCTGCCACCCGCGTAAGGATGAAATTTGCCCAACTCTTGTTGGAGAAGGTAGTACGAGACGGGTCCCACCCCTGATCCGTACCATGCCGGTTCTTGGGCGTAGCTCGGCAAAGCGAGGCTCCAAAAACCAACCAGTAATAAAAACCACTTCGGCAACGGTGTCTCCTAAAGGTCGGGCACACTACCATTTTATGGGGCGGTGCGTCCATTGTACATTTCGATCATGATTTCGATGATTTACAAGGTATTGCGTCTCCCTATTTCAGGGATTGCTGAGTCCTATTTTTAGATCTCGTAGGAACAGCCTATAAGAAGGTCATGCTAGTGGAATTCCAAAAACTAATTTCGAGACCGCCAGACATTGAAGGACAGAACGTTAAGGTCTGGACGGTAAGGCAAGATGCCACCATTCGAGTGAACTATGTGGAAATGACCGGAGAGCTTCGTTTGCACCAACATCCCGATGCCGAACATAGTTTGATGTTACTGGAAGGAAAAGTTCGAGTGCAAGTGGGTGAGGAGTTTGTGGTGATGGAAAAAGGCGACTACATTTCGATTCCGGCAGGAGTGCCCCATAAGTACTGGTCGCTAGTACCTAAGTCTCGACTCGTGAGTATGGATGCGCATTACTACGATCCAAAAAAATCCATAAATTTAGAATAAAAAAATCCCCACTTCCTCAATGAAGAAGTGGGGATCTCAATTTTTAGTGCGTCGTTAAGTAAGTGAAGAGGCTAGAAGCATGCAAGCTTCCCCAACCCGTCACGGCATCCCAACCTTTGCCGGCGCTGAAATCGCCGTTGTTGCCATCGGTGACGTCATTCAACGTCGATGCTTTATCCGAAGCAGACATCGCGTAAAGGATTGGGTTCAAGAATCCTAACTGCGGCAGATTCGCTTTGGCGCGAGCTTGCCCGACTAGAATCATGAAGCCAGACCATTGCGGGGCCGCGATGCTGGTTCCGCCGATCGACATAGGAAACGGAAATCCGAATTCCTTGATGAGGACGGTTTGACCAGAAGCAGGATCCGCGTTGAAGGCGATATCAGGATAAGAGCGCTTGGTGAATTGGGCGCCAATGTCGGATTGCCACGTCGGCAAATTCCAAACTAGGCTCATACCACCACCGCTACCACCGGCTTTGCCTTTACCGCTCCACGCGACTTCTTGAAGTTGGCTCGCTTTGGGATCGATTTTCGTTCCGCCCACAGCAACGATGCTGGGGTGAGCCGCCGGCCAGTCAGCACCGGGATCGACGTAGCCCGTGATGTTTCCTTGAGCGTCTCCTTGCGGACACGCCGTACCGGAATCACCAGAAGCCACCATGATGTTCACGCCCTGAGCGACCGCTCGCTCAAAGATCGTGTTCATGTCAGCTTTATGTTCCGCCGTCACGTCTTGCTCACATCCGCCGTAGCTGTAGTTGGCTACTTTGGCTCGGTTATCATCGAGAATCGCAGTGAAGAGTTTTACTTCACCTGGATCGTCGTTCGTCGCCGAGCTAAACACGTGAATGCTTGCTCCGGGAGCAATCGAACCCGAGAGTTCAATGTCCGTGTCGGTTTCCATAGCTGTGTTGTCATTAGGCTTCGGAGTTCCGCCAACGGGCACCTTGTCCACAGTAGGAACAGGACTGATGCTGAACTGTTTGAAGTACGAGGCCGAATCACTCACATCAAAGTCATCATAGGTCGCGATGGCTAAATGTTGCCCGGCACCCGTGATTCCCTGTTTGTAGATAGCGTCGAACCCGTACAGTTTTCGAATGGTGGGGACATCAACTCCGCCACCAAGACCAAAATCAGCCGGAGTTCTTTGGAACATCGGATGAACGTGCCGTTGGTTATCAAGGCCGCTTACCGAAGCGATCGCTCCCAATCCGTGAGTCATGTGAACTTGTCCCTTGAAGGTGTGTGTCTTGGCGTTAATCGACACCAACTTCACTTGGAAGAGGTTTTCAATGACTGAGGTTTCCGCTTGCACGGTAAGGAAAAGATGCGAGGGCGACTCCTGAACAACCGTTACGTGTTGGCTCTTGAGATTGTTCAAGAGGGTGGCGTAATCAGCGTCCGTAGGGGCCGCAATGCTTCGAATCTCTTCCGGGGTGTAAAACTTGCGGAATCTGGCGGAAGTAGGGTCTTGAACATTCCTTGCTAACGTCGACATCGACACTCGTTCTTGTAGGCGTAATACCAGCTGCAACGGCATACCAACAGAAGGCAACGAGATACTTAAAGCAGAAACAACGGCAAAAACCGAAATTGCTTTCATATCGTCTCCTAAGTTTTAAAACGTAATTCGTGAAATGGGGCGTAAGACTGGTGAGAGAAACGATATCGCAAAGGTACTAGCCCGGCAACTTAGGCCGGGACTTTCCCAAAATTGCGTTAACAAATGATACGGCGTTCTAGCCGTCCTAGTCGATGGTTAGCGACTTGAGCAGATCGAGTTGGTCGAGCACTTTTCCGGAGCCTATCACTACACAACGCAACGGATCTTCGGCGTACATCACAGGAAGGCCCGTTCGCTCACGGATTAAGATATCGAGGTTCGCGAGTAAAGAGCCGCCGCCCGCGAGTACAATTCCTTTGTCGACGATGTCAGAAGCCAATTCAGGAGGCGTGTGCTCCAAAGCCTGCTTTACAGCGTCTACGACAATGTTGACGGAATCGACCAAAGCTTCGCGTATTTCATCGCTACTCACGGTTACCGATTTGGGACTGCCGACGACCAAGTCGCGGCCTTTGACTTCGCAATACTTCACTTCATCAAAAGGAAACGCATTTCCGATCTCAATCTTGATAGCTTCTGCGGTTCGCTCCCCGATGAGAAGATTATATTGGCGCTTGATATAGGTGATGATCGCTTCGTCGAACTTGTCTCCGGCAACTCGCACCGATTGGCTATACACAATGCCGCCCAGAGAGATCACAGCGACTTCGGTAGTTCCGCCACCGATATCGACAATCATATTTCCCGAGGGTTCGGTAATGGGAAGGCCTGCTCCGATCGCAGCCGCCATGGGCTCTTCGATCAGATACACTTCCCGCGCTCCCGCCGACTGGGCCGATTCACGAACGGCTCGTCTTTCTACCAGAGTGATGCCGAACGGGACGCAAATGATGATTCGAGGACGGATTAACGTAAGCCGTTCGTTGGATTTCGCGATGAAGTACTTAAGCATACTCTGACAGACTTCAAAGTCGGCGATGACGCCATCTTTCATGGGGCGGATGGCCACAATGCTTCCCGGCGTCCGGCCCAACATGAGCTTGGCCTCTTTACCAACCGCCAAGACTCGACTTGGACCGCCTCGAGGGTTGCGGTGGACCGCTACCACGGAGGGTTCATCAATGATTAACCCCCGGTTCTTCGCATACACGAGGGTATTAGCCGTTCCCAAGTCGATCGCAAGATCGCTCGAAAACATCCCCATGATTCGGTTAATCCGAGCACCAAAAAAATTCTCTTTTTTCTTAATAGTCATCTGCGACAACCATACGCGTTTAATGGGTGAGAGTCTTGAAAGGAACGAATACTGACTCAAATTTATTGCAAAAAGGATAGAATCCGCCGGTGTTTTTGGAAAAAAGTGACCTTTTTGTCTTCTCTGACGGCAGTTTTGACCCCAAATCCAAGAAAGGGGTAGCCGCCGTACTGCTAGTTTCAGCCCTGCAGTGGGACACGCCCGGCCTGGAATTCATGGTCCAGACGAAGGAAGTCGGTTCAAGCTCCAATGGCCAAGTCGAACTCGAAGCGGCTCTTTGGGGGCTCCGGCTGGCCAAAGAGACTTCAAAAGGCCCGCTCAAAATCCAGCTAATCACCGATTGTGAAACGATAGTGGACCTAGCCCGAAGACGCCCCAAACTAGAAAAAGTGGGCTTTCTCAGCCAACGCACCGGAAAGCGCCTCTCTAACGCCGATCTCTATGAACAGTTCTTCCAACTCTCTGACGAGCTAAACCCCACAATCACCTGGATCAAAGGGCATACGGCAGCGAATCAGAAGACTGAAACTCACCGGGTTTTTGGATTAGTTGATAAAGCAGCCCGAAAAGCCCTACGACGCTAGGTGTAAAAAGGTATGTGGATACTTTTTTGATGGCTTGCCTGGGCGTAGCTGAAAGCGAAGCCTGGGGCTATTTCCAGACTTTTTCGGCGATTCGAAGGAAGTTGCCACCGAGAATCTGTTTGATCTCGGGGTCGTGAAAACCGGCCTTCTGCAGGAGAGGGCTAAGAGTCGGGTAGATCTCAGGCTCCATGAACGTCAGAAGGCTGCCGAATTGATGCTTGGGATAGATTTCGGGAAATTTGAGCAGATAGCGCTCTAAGGATTCTTTATCTTCAGCGACAAAATCCAGCCCTAATCCCACGTGATCCGTGCCGACTACATTTGCGGTATAGCGGATATGGTCTACCAATAGTTGAGTCTCTGCACCGCCCACAAAATCCCCGATGCCGTTGAT
>JBBQIT010000350.1:0-5003 GCA_038325205.1 Bdellovibrionota bacterium | reverse complement strand
TATTGGGATCCTTGTGGGTTTTTAGCTTTCGGGCATCTTGGCCGTCGCCAACAATCTTCAACTTTCTCTTCAGCTTGCGGCAAGCTTCGATCGCGAGATCGATTCTTTTGTAAGGAGCGAAGCCTGCGACCACGAGGTAATAGTCTTGATTGGTACTGGCTACCGACTGAAATCCAGTGTGATCCACAAAAGGGTGCACTACGATGGCATTTCTTCGATAGTATTTTTGAATCCGATCGGCCGTCCAATGAGAGTTTGCAATAAAATGGTCGACTCGGTCGCTACTCGTCGAATCCCACAGTCGAAGATAGTGAAGAATAAACTGAGCCAAATTGTAGGTTAGGGGATTACGAAAGTAGTCGCGCACTCTGTCCCATGCGTAACGCATCGGAGTGTGGCTGTAGCAAATATGCAACGCCCCGGGGGCCGGAACAATCCCTTTGGCCACACAGTGGCTCGAAGAGATCACAAGGTCATAGCCACTTAAATCAAACCCTTCACTCATCATCGGCAGAAACGGTAGTAGATATCGGTAGTATCTAATCACATTGGGCAAACGGTTCAGGGGGGATACTTTAATTTTGTACGACTCTAAGATGGGGCCGACACTTCCAGGCTTGTAAAAGAGCGTGTGAATAGTGGCCTGAGGATAGAGCTCGGCTATCGCTTCCAAACATTTTTCACCGCCTCGATAACTGACAAGCCAGTCATGGATGAGGGCAACGTGACGAGGGGCTGGCGTGAGATCAATACGCATGTCGATTTACAAATCCCTTCACGATGGTGAGACATAGAATCTTGAGATCTAAAAAATGCGACCAATGTCCGATATAAAAAAGGTCGTGCTTAATTCGCTCTTCTAACGAAGTGTTTCCTCGCCAGCCATTCACTTGGGCCCATCCTGTGATTCCCGATTTCATTTTGTGGCGCAGCATGTACTTGGGAATATCTTTACGAAACTGATTTACGAACACCGGACGCTCAGGTCTGGGCCCTACTAAACTCATATCGCCCCTCAGGACATTATAGAACTGTGGCAATTCGTCTAGGCTCGTTTTCCGAAGCCATTTTCCAAGTACCGTCGTTCGATCATCCCCTTCAACAGCCCAAACGGCGCCAGTTTTCGATTCGGCGTCGATCTTCATCGATCTAAATTTATAAAGAGTAAATGAGCTACCGTCCGCTCCCATTCTTTCTTGGGAATAGAACACGGGCCCTTTAGACGTCAGCTTAATGGCCAAAGCGATAAGCAAATATAACGGAGAGAATAAAACCAAAAAGGCTAGCGACCCTAAAATATCTTCGACGCGTTTTAGCGCACGATCGGTCGAACCTACCGGTGTTTGGTTGAAATGCAGTAACGGGATTCCACATTCTTGATCGGCCGAATAGGTGAAAGTGTTGTACTTGCCGAAATCGGGCAACACCTTAATGGAAACGAGTTCGTTGGACACCGACTGCAAAATTTCACGGTAGCGGCTTGAATTATCCGTCGGATAGGAGATCACAAGTAGATCGACCTCATTGTTCCCGAGTAGCTGGGTAAGACGATTCTCTTCGCCCAAATGAGCGACTTGGGTCAACGGACCTTCATTCAATTTGGGCCCTAACCTTCCCACCCAGTGAATGGGGTAGGGACGTCTGTGCTCTAAAGCGGCGTAATACATTTGAAGGAGATCGCCGCTGCCTAACAGAAGAATGCGGATCTTGCGTATGACGGACCGTTCCAAGATTCTCCACATACTTTGTAAGAAGACGCGCTCTAGGAGTACCGAGGGAACGAGCACTAGGAGAAAGATAATGAGATAGAGACGAGAATAATAAAATTCGCCCCGAAAGTAGATGGTCGAGATAAAGACCAAAGTCCCCAAAACGGACCCTTCGACCACCTTTTTCACCGATCGAAAACCAAAATAAATGCGGTCCCGGCGGTAGGCACCCACAACATGAAACACCGCACTAAAGACAGCGACTAGCGGTAAAGACACCGTAGAATAGGTCTCAAAATCGGGGATACCCTTAGTCACGGGGAATAGGGCGCTTGAGAAGCGCAGGTACCAACAGCCGTACCAGACGCTCAGCACCGTAATCACATCCATCACTTTGACGGCGGCTATATATAGAAAGAAGGCTTGTCCGTAATCCATTTTATGCGTTTGTACTACTCCGAACTCGTTCTACCTCAATTCGACAATGTATTGCTAACCTTCCGCAGCCGGAACAACTATTTTTTCTTGGATTCGGGTCGGTAAAAAACTATAATAATAAAGTACTTATGCCGCCTCATGGTTTCCTAGCGAGCCGGGGGGCATAGGCCGAGACTTCTTCCGAAGCGGAAATGGCCGGATATCCTTATAGGAGGCGACGTGACAAAGTCTGAACTAATTGAGCTTTTGGCCCGAAAGGCAAACCTTACCAAGAAGAAGGCCGAGGAGCTGGTCAATACCATCTTCGACTCTTTCTTTATGTCGATGGTTAAGGGTGACCGCATTGAGATTCGTGGATTTGGCAGCTGGTTTGTGAAGAACTACAAGTCTTACGTAGGACGAAATCCCAAAACTGGCGCCGACGTTTTTGTTCCTGAAAAGAAATTGCCCTTCTTTAAAGTGGGTAAAGAGTTGAAGAAGCGCATCGATTCGTAGTCCATAAGGCGCTTTGCCACGATCGTTTTGGCATCGGAAGAAGAAAAGCGGACCGGTAACGGTCCGCTTTTTCATTTTAAAGAATAAAAAGTCAGTATCTCGTTAGCCCAAGGGTTTTCCAACCTTCGGAGCCATTTTGTAGAGACACCAGACTGTGCCGAGTCCCACCGCGGTGAAGACGATTAGCGACACTACATTGATTGAGCCGTAGTTATTCGCGGCGACCATTCCAAACAACATTGGGCCGGAGAGATAGGTATTAACCTTCGATGCCAAAGTTGCCGTTTTGACGGCGGGAGCCATCTCCGGAGGCGTTTGTCCGCTCTTCAACCAGTTCAGAATATTTTTCTGTCGGGGCCAGATCACAAACCAAACGTTAAACCACATGATGGTTCCTAAGAGTCCACCGTACATGATCCACATCGAACGCTGACTCATTCTGCCGGCTTCATCCCACAACAGTCCGCCGTGAACGTATTTGAATAGAAATAGCGTCCAGCCGAAGATGAAAGTGTACATCGCGCCCCACCGAAACCACCAGAGAGCTCGGTGAATCAGATAAGGATTAACTTCCGCTTTCAGTTCTTTTTTCAGCACTTGCTGAAACTGACTATTCACAAAGTTAAAAAAGTATAAATGTCCGATCCACGTTATTCCGGCGATGATGTGAAACCAGCGCAGGAAAACGAGCAGATTTGAATTTAGATCATCAAGAGCCATGCCCGAATCCTCCACAATGTAGTGTTACAGCTCGAAATTCTTTCGAGAATTTGCGGTATTTCATCACTTTAAAGCGGGTAAGAAAACTTATTTTTAAACTCTGCCTCGCTCGGTTCGCCCTTCCTTATAGGGGCTCTTACGGAGCTTTGGGGTGGCTAAAGCGGTGTATACTTCACCTGTCGTGAAATTAGTCATCTAAAGTCATGTAATTTCAATTACTTAACATTGGGGTGTATGCTGTCTATAAAGCCTCTCCAGATGTTTAGGTTCCAGCCATTTTCGACCTTCAGTCCTTTCAACGAGTTATCCCAATTGTGATCCGCTGAACGTTGGCAAGGCTTGTGCACATACAGTCATCAGACAAACTAGCCAACGTGTGAAGACAAGCTGGCAACAGAGATAAACAAAAGGCGCTGAAAGGCGCCAAGACGACAGCAGGAATTAGCAACGAGCATGCACCCGAGAAAACACATAATGCTCTTCTCAGCAATTCGAGGATCAAAGGTATCCTCGCTTATTTTGTCGCTGGTGCTATCCGCAAATCTCATTTGCGGACAACAAGCGTACGCGCAGCATCCTTCTTCAGATTTCACCAGCGATCCCAAATTTCTCTATTTAGTAGCCACCATCATCCAAGTAAATATGGCGATGCAATCTGCCGCCGAAAATCCGATGGATGCCTGGCGCCGACAAAATGTCCGTCACGCTATTGGGATGATGCCCGATGCGATTCGCGGTTTAGCTGGTGAGTTTAAAGAGAACAAGTTTGGCGATTCAGACCTGCCGATGGTTCAAAAAATGTTGGGTGGTTTCGTAAATCCTGCCGCCGCCGATAGCTACAAAAAGTTTTTAGCCAATCCAGACAAACGATACATTCCGAAGCTAGGCTCCGGAATTCCCGCTTCGGTACTTGCTAAAGCAGGTGCTAAAGAGGGTGCTCGTGGTTCTGACCGGCTTGTGTTTGATGACTCGGCTTCGAAAAATGGCGATTCTCAGCTTACTAAAGAGTTAGCCTCGTTAGAGGAAACTACGACTAGCGTAGGGCCTCAAGCGAATAAGCCGGTGAAATCGAGTAAATTAGTCTTTGATGATGGGGCAAAGAAAGAAGGGGCGCCTGAATCGAATAACACTTCCCAAGCCAACACGGTTTCGGGATCTGGTGTCGGTTCAAGCTTAGGATCTGGCGGATTTTATAAGCCAGCTGACGATACGACACGGGCTCAGCCAGTCGCCGCGAAAAGTGGTGATTTCTGGCAAGCCGCTAACAATGACCTAGCCGCAGTGGAATCAAACGTCGCCCCTGGACGTGAACCCGCCTCCGCGTTGGATAAAGAGTTCTTTAACGGCAAGAACAAAAAGCCGGCGGCTCAAGCGAAGCCCGCCCGAGAAGTGGGAAAGCAAGCTGGTAAACAAGATCCTTCTCAATATCGTTCGAAGATTAAACCTGAGTTCTGGTCTCCGGTTCCTTTCTTAAAGCTTTCTGGATTTTTGACGATTGAGCCGGCTCACGCTGAAGACGGAGAGAGCGGAGGCAAAGCCGCCGAAATTTTATTCGGTCTTGCTGCAATCATGGCTGCAGTTTCTCCGATGGTTGCCGCTGCTATTCAGTCGAACGCGGACAAGCAGATTGTCAGACGAATG
>JBBQIT010000349.1:0-5043 GCA_038325205.1 Bdellovibrionota bacterium | reverse complement strand
TAGGGCTTTTGGTTTTGGTTCGTGGCGGAATTTTTTAGTCCAACTCCCCAAACGAATAAGGAAGCACTTCATACGACTCCGCTTTTAGCTGGAAAACCAGAAAGCGTCGGCTTTACTTGAAGGGAACCAGTCGTTTCCGTGGGCACCATTTTTTAGACACCCCCCTTACTGGTTGGAAAGATGGGTGTTTACTTCGCTAGATTATGTCGGGACCCTTAGCGTATAATGGGTTAATGGTGGCACGTTGTTTGTTTTTTCTTGCGGCATTCCTCTGTTCTGTGTCCGGAGCAACAGAAAACAACTATGGCTCAAGTCATCCTGGAAAGACGACGGGAACTGATAGACCGGTCAACAATGCCGTTACCCCTACCACTGCGACGACCACAGTCGCAGGCTCATCCGTTTCCAGCGGGACCTCCAGCGAATTTCAGTCGAGTCTTCTGTATCAGCCAAGCAATATTTCACTGTTTACTCGTTCGATAACCAGTGGCGGCACTTCCGTAACCGAATACTGCGGGGGAACCGATCATCTCTCGGGCCCTAAGTCTGTGGGCTACCAGGTCTGCATGGCGTACACTCCCCCTGTCGCTGCTTCTGCCTGCGATCCGAGTACTTCTCTCATCGACTTCGAAACCCTCCCTGACACCGGCGCTCTACCCACGGAAAACATGGAAATCTCGAACCAGTTTCAAAAAAAATATGGTGTCACTTTTGCGCTACAGGACGGCACACTTCCGACGATCGCGAAGTTCGGTTCCCAGGCAAGCACGGCCTATCGCTGTACTTCATCGGACTGCTCGGTGGATTACAATGGTCTTCGTCCCGGCCAGACCGCTGTCGGTAAATTTTTTCTGAAGGGTGCTAAAAACGCGACCCTTTCGACTAACCCCTCCCCACTCATCATCACTTATGACACGCTTACGGAAAAGGCGAGCGGCTCGATTATGGACCTCGATACAGGCGAGACTTGGGTCATAGAGGCTATTGGCGTAAATGGTAAGGTTATCGACTCGGTCAGTTTTACATTTTACGGACTAGAAGGGGACGGTATCCCGACTCCCTTTTCGTTCAGTCATCCTACTAAGGACATCAAACAAATCAAATTGACTGGTTCAAAGGGGTCGGCCATCGGCCTCGGGTTCGACAATTTCTTCGCTCGTGGCGAGTGCTCCGAAAGTCCGTTACTCGCGACGGGGAAGTGGTATCAGGCAGTAGGCCAGAATTGTCCTACGTTTTGCACGGGATTGGGTTTGCAAAATGTGCAGAGTCCCGACAGCTGGAATCGAAACATTAGCGGCACTAATTATCCTTTCACAGGATCATCGTGTACCTCGGGAGAAATAATCCCTCCATCGGCTGTAGCTTCTCGAGTTGCGGGGACGTTAACTTATTCGCATGGCTGTTGGCCCAACTGCGATATCGGGTCGGCTAACTATGCGGCACAAAGCGTCGGGACGCTTTGCTACGGCACCAATTGGGGTGGGGGGCCTCAAGTACGGGATGCTGACCTGACGGATATTACCATCGGGTGCTACTGTAAATAAATCTTTCCTCTGAAATGATCGCGTCGCCCACGTCAATTTCCCCCTTTAAGATCAGATCCCAAAGTCTTAAACAGTTGTGCACGGCCCGCGAGTTCCGCTTGATAAAAGGCTTGAAGCCTATCGATCACTACCGTTTCCCTTCGGAGCTGGGAGGCACCCATTAACACCGAGGCTTCCGCGATCGCACCAATCAAAACGATCAGGAAGAGGGCCACAATAAGTTCTTGGGATCCCGCTTCACTACAGGATTGTTTTTGCGTATGGAGCGACATGTTATCTCTTCGGCAAAATAGGGAGAAATCATTAAGGACAATCTGCCGTCTACTCATGTGAATTCAAGGAGTTAGTTCAAAGTACCGATAAGATAAAGGGACCGGAGGAGATAAGATCAAAGTTCTGACGAACAATCGGGGTTCTCTCGTCGCCGCGTTAATGGCCGGAGTTATCATTCTCATCGCCGTTTTTGCGGCGTTTATTCAATTTCGAAATACGCGGAATGCTTCGATCCGAGCAGGAGAGACGCTAGCGGCCCAAGCTTACGCTTCAGAACTACTCGAATACTATATTTCGCAATCGAGTGATCAATTGCAGGCAGGGTTGAATCTAAGCGCTTCAACTAAAAATCTTTTACTCTGTTCCTATAACAACACGATAGATCGCACATCAGGGCTAAAAGTGAATCCCGTTCCGATGGCAGATCTGCCAATCCACAATAGATTGGATCTGGCAAATACTTCGGCGGTCCGCTACGTACGATTTGATGTGATCCAAGTCGCCACCCTTACCGTTCGCCAAGACCTTTGTGCGGTTCCCTTGCAGAACGTGTATCTCTCAGGCAGGGCGCAGGGAGCTCGTACGATTCCGCTTTCCGGAAGTGAAACTTTCAAAATTACGGTGGGAGTTGAGTGGCAGACCCAAAGTCGGAGTGGTGGTCAACTTCTGCGGATCGAACAGAGTTCGACTTCGCAAAACTTATGAGGCTAGGTTGAATCGAGAGGGCTTCACACTAATAGAACTCATGGCCAGCGTGATCATCGGTGGTGTGGTGATCTATTTTGCTATTTCCTCCTTCGTCGGCGTAAATAAGATTGGACTTACAAATTCGTCGCGCGTCACTGCTGAAACGATTGCGGCTGGTGCCTTGGCACAAATTATGGAGACGGGGAGACTCGCCCAAAAGTGCTGGCGAGGGACCTCTGGTGAACTGTTTTGTGATATCAACACCTCGACTCCCCCGCTTTCGGGACCAGATCGTCACATGCGTTTTGCGAAGGCGGGAACGACGCTAAACTATGATGAGAATACATCGCCCGGTGTCTGGAAAAACCTAATGAACTTCCCTGAAGTCGTTAGTTTTGTCGTCTGTGATGATGCCACAATGACCGCATTGAATCCGACGTGCCCGTTAACGCCTCTTTCCATCAGCAAAGGTCACGGCGGAGATCTCACGGCAACCGTTAAACCCACTGGCCCGAACCGATTTTTTCGGTTTCAAATTCAGCAGAAAGTTTCGTCGAAGTCGGAATCCATCAATTTCCAGAGTGCGTTTTATGTGAGAACTCCCGTCCCGGTAGCACAAGGGACTCTCGTCTACCAATGGGGAGCTTTCAAATAGACGATTCTCCCAAAAAGTTGAGTCTTCGGATGAGAGGTCCGTCAGCGCAAAGACGCGAGCTGGGCCGTGCTTCACCGTCATTGCGAACCCGATAGCTAGTCCAACTCCCCAAAAGAATAAGGAAGCACTTCATACGATTCCGCTTTTAACTGGCAAACCCTAAAGGGTCGACCTACTTGAAGAGATCCATAGGTGTCTTCTACGCCTAAAGCAGCGGCAGCATTGTAAGTGATGCCTGCGATCGCTTCAGCGATCGTCATCTTCATCTGGCTGCAGGCTATCGTCGTCATCAGCGGTAGGTTTCTGGTAGGGCAGGTGCCGGGATTAAAATCAGTGGAAAGCGCCACTCTAGCTCCTGCATCAATTAACTTTCGTGCTGCCGGATAGGGAGTTCCCGTAAAGAGAGAAGCTCCGGGTAGCAACACGGCGACCGTGTCCGTTTGGGCTATCTTTTGAATGTTTGCTTCGGAAGTATGATCTAAGTGATCTACGCTAACCGCACCCATTTCGATGGCGAGCTCAATTCCCCCTAAATCTTTAAACTGATCTACGTGAAGCTTAATGCCGAAGCCTACCTCTTTAGCCGCGATGCAAAGTTTTCGAGCCTGCTCTACCGAGAAAAATCCTTCCTCAATAAAAACGTCGAAGAAAGCGATATTTTCGCGTTTCGCGGCTTCTGGGATCCATTCTTCCACAATCGCTTTTACGTAGTCGTCTCCGCGCCCTTTAAATTCCGGCGGAACCGCATGGGCAGGCATGAAAGTCGCTACCAGACGCACAGAGGTATCATTTCTTAATTCTTCGATGCAGTCCAAAAGTTTCAATTCGCTTTCAAGACTCAAACCGTACCCGGTTTTAATCTCAACGACACCCACGCCGTATTTTTGAAACCGTTCTAATTCGACGAGAGCCGCTTCCTTTAAATCGGAAAGGGAAGTCTCTCGAGTTGCTTGAATTGTCGTGAGAATCCCACCACCACCGGCAGCAATCTCTTGGTAGGTCTTTCCTTTGCAGCGAAGCGCATAATCGCGATGACGATGGCCTCCGTAAATCAGATGCGTATGACATTCAACGAGCTCGGGAAGCCAAATCTCTCCGTCGCTCGAATAGCGGTTAACCACGTCGTCGTACATTTCTGGCATCTCACCAGCTTTTCCGATCCAAACAAATTTATCCTGAGCTCCATCCACCACAGCCGAGGCATTTTCAATAATGCCTAAATCTTCTTCGGTCGTGTGTTTACCCTTCTTATCCGCTACCCCTTTTAGGGTGAGGCACTGGTTAATATTTTCATAAACAATTAGATTCGCGTGATCCATGGGGCACCTGCTTTTTAAAGGAGTCCGGACTGGGTCAAGCCCTCATAAAGGGCACCGGAACGTATCAAACCAACTACAGCTTCAATATCGGGAGTGAGAATCCTATCTTTCTCTAAAGGAGGCACGACTTTTCGTATGGCCTCATACAGATAGCGCGGACCTTTTCCGGGCCTTAGAGGTTTTCTGAATTCTAGAGCCTGACAAGCCGTCAAAGCTTCAATAGCGAGAACGTATTCGACATTTTCAACGATAAGCTTCGCTTTGCGCGCGCAATTGGGACCCATGCTGACATGATCTTCTTTGTCGTTATTCGTCGACACGGAATCGGTTGAGCCAGGATGCGCATAGATTCTATTTTCTGCTACCAACGAAGCTGCCGTGTACTGAGGAATCATGAAACCTGAGTTCAAGCCCTCTCGCTTAATGAGAAATGTCGGAAGTTCGCTAAATACCGGGTTCAAAAGTTTTACAATTCTGCGCTCAGAAATGCTCCCCAGCTCAGCCACTGCCATTCCCAAGATATCTAGTGCAAACGCAATCGGCTGGCCGTGGAAGTTGCCGCCCG